>JAKOSS010000234.1 GCA_029777145.1 Acidobacteriota bacterium
AAGGTCGGCGGCGATCACAACGAACAGGTTGACGGGACGATCTCGATTAAAGCAGGGGCGGACATTCTCGAGAAGGCGACGACAAAGTTCGCGGTCGAGGCCGGAACCGAGATCCATTTGAAATCCGGCACGAATCTGACGATCGAAACCGGGGCCAACCTGACGCTCAAGGTCGGCGGGAATTTCATCAACATCAATCCGGCCGGGATCTTTATCAAGGGCACGATGGTGATGATCAACAGCGGCGGCGCGGCGGGCAACGGATCTGGCTCGAGCCCGACCGCGCCTACCGAGCCGAAAGAGGCAGCCAACGCCGATCCGGGACAGAATGTGGCGCTGGTTCCGCCCTCGGCACCCGTCGCGCCGGTTGTTTTCACGACGCCGCAGGCACTGGTTTTGAGCCAGGCGGCCGAGTCCGCCGCAGCGTTTTGCTGTATGTGCCAGTCCTGAAATTTCCTTTTATTTCGTCGATGGCACCGAGTCGGTAACGAATGAAGCAGCTCGAGAAATATCTATTCAGAAACGACGCGCACAGCTATGCCGTCCTTGACGGCGCGTCGGTTCCGAATCTTCCGAATCGCCTGCACGAAACGGAAGCAATCAATGTTTGTCTGATGACCGGCGATCTCCCGCCCGACCTTGTCTACGCCGCGCCTTATCTCGTCTATCTCGAGCCGGGCGACGCGTTCACCGAATGGCTGATAAGCGAGTCGTGGGGCAAGCATTGGGGGATCTTTGTACAGAGTCCGATTTCCTTCACGGGGATACGGAAAAAGTTCAGGTCGCTGTTGATCGTGAACAACGAAGAAGGGAATCCGATGATCTTCCGTTTCTACGATCCGCGTGTTTTGTCGCCGTTTCTTTTGACGTGCGCGGCGGATCAGTTGGAGCTGATCTTCGAGGACGTCGCGTATCTGTTCGCGGAGAACGCGGAGACGAACGAGCTGCTGCGATTCAACTTGAAGAAGAACAAGCTGGTTGAGACCAAACTCAGCATGTCTGAGAAATAGGAGCCGGATGAGACTGACCGTAAAAGCAGAGCAGATCGCGATCCTTGAGACTCTCGCGCAGGAGAGATTCGTTGCGAAGATCGCGTCGGAGCTTGTCCGGAACTACTCGTCGGCAACGGTCTCGCTTCCGTCCGGTGAAACGATGACGGTCGCGGAACTTCCGGAAGACAAGCTGCATGCGCTGATCAAGGTCGGCATCGAAAAAGCAAAACGCTACGAGATGCGGGCCGAATCGGCGATCGCCGGGTTTGTCCTCGTGATGTTCGACGTCTCCCCGAGTTTTGATCGGCATCGTCTCAGTCAAGTCCTTTTGAATGATGAGGATACGGTTCCCGATCAACGGATGAACGAATTGCTCGGAGTGCTGAGCGATGACAACTGGGATTCGATCCGAAAGGAATACGATCCGCTGGCATGGGAACCGGAGCCCGAGGCCGGCGCTGAAGCGGCCGAGGCAAAGGCGACGACGGAACCGGAGCCGACGTTTCAATCGACGATCGGCTCGCGGAAGACGGTCAGGCCGAATCCCGCGCCCGCGCCGCGATTGGAAACGGATCCGAACATGCAGGCGACGATCGTCGATCACAAAAAGGGTTAGCCGAGAATGCCTTCGAACACTTCCGACAGGATCAGCAGCTCGCAGAGCAATTTTTCGAATCAGCCGACCGGCGCGACGTCGAGTTGTCCGGCGCCCGCGCCGGTCCAGGAATCGCGTCCGCCTGTCCAGCTCGAACAGACCTTCTCGATGACCCGGCAGATCATGCAGACGCTGGGGAACCGGCCGGCCGAGAAAAAGACCGAGAAGAAAGACTGGATCGAGATCATTCTGGTTGACCGCGAGGGCAAGCCGATGCCGGGCGTGAGATACAGGATCACCCCGCCGGGCGGAAATCCCGTCGAGGGCCGGCTCAACGAACACGGCCAGGCCGGGCTCTACAACATCGATCCCGGGAACTGCAAGATCACTTTTCCGGATCTCGACAAGGACGCGTGGGAGTAGATGAATGGCGGGTAAACACGAAGCAAAACAGGGCGACACGATTATCAGCTTGGCCTTTGCCAACGGGCTTTCCGCGGAGACGGTCTGGAATCATCCCCAGAATGCGGAAATCAAGCAAAAGCGCGAAAACATGAACATCCTGTTGCCCGGCGACGGGGTCTTTATCCCGGAGATCCGCGTCAAGGAATTAAGCGAGCCGACGAACCGCGTTCACAAGTATCGCTGCAATAACACGCCGGTCAAGCTGCGTTTGCAGCTCCTTAAGGAAGGGAATCCGCGCGCGAACGAGCCGTACGTTCTGAAAGTCGAAGAGCTTCAGTTCGAAGGCAAGCTTGACGGAGACGGTCGGGTTGAACAGTCGATTTCCCCGGATGCGAAGCGCGGCCAATTGATCCTGAATGACGGGGACGAGGTTTTCGAACTTCGGATCGGCTCGTTGGACCCGAACAATGAGATAAGCGGCGTTCAGGGCCGCCTGCGGCATTTCGGGTTCTATTTCGGCCCGATCGACGGCGAGAAGTCACCGGAACTCGATCATGCGGTCCAGTTGTTCCAAATCAGCCGGGATCTTGAACCGAACGGAGAACTGGATGCGCGAACTGAGGAAGAATTGAAGAGGGATTACGAAGGATAACAAACCGGGGTTTTGGCTCGGAGCTCAGTTAGGAAGGCGAGAGAATGAATTGGAAAATGGTCGAAATCGAGGACCGCAGAGGACAAGTTCTGACCGGGGCTGATGCGATGGATTTTGTCCTTGAGAAGATCACCGGCCGCGTCATCGTCCAGGCGTTCCAGTCGGACAATTTTGCGCTCAGAAAGGACGGCAAGAGCTTCGTCGCGCCCGATGACGTATATCGAATCCTCACGGAGGGCCTCGCGGGCAATTTCAAAACGATCCGGGTTGTCGGAGCCTCGACCGTTCCGAAGACCAGTTTTGTCCCGAACCCGGTGATCAGCAATCCGATCAATATTGTTCCCGTCTATTCAATTGAATTCCGGATCGGCGAGATCGACGCATTGTTTGATCCAATCACGCAGACAGGCGAACCGTGGAAAGACAGGGGCGTGAAGCAACGCCTCCAGGTTTTGGGATATCTTTACACGCCCCTGGACCATCCAGGAAACAACGCCGGATTGGAGTTCAAGCATTCAAAGGCGTGCTGGGAATACTTCAAAAAGGTTCATCACGGGGCCACGGATTCGGCCGCCATCGATTTATTGAAAAATGAGGTCGAAGGCAATTTGATCGCGAGCAAACTGCCGGTCAGCGGGGAGATTCTGGCGGAAAGCACGCTCCCGCTGAATGGAGCGTTCGGAGCAATTCGTTTTCCCGGAGGTTACGGCGGCACGCGGTCGCCGGTGACGAATTTGAATGCCGGTGACCATTTGTTCAACAACGGCATCGACTCCAACGTGAATGCCGGCGTCGACCCCAAATATAATTTCGGCGCCGGTGATCGGCGAAGTGATATCGAGAACGTCGTCGCCCAAGAAAATGCGCTGTTGGGCATTTTCCCGCTGATCGCCAGGGTGACGGCGACCTGGCCCGGTGACAAAAAGACTTACCCCGCAGACGTACCGGTCATTTTTCAGCTCATCCCGCCGGACGATGTCACGGATCCGGTCACCGGTGATAAGAAGTTCGCGCCCGAACCGCTTCCGGACAAGGTCATGAATTACAAGGTCGAGGGGATGCACTGGCGGTTTCCGATTTATCCGAAGGAGCTGGCGGTAAATCTTGGCCTGACCGAAGAAGAGTGGCTGGCAATTCATATGTTGACCACCGCTGCGACCGTTGCGACGCCGGCGACGCCGGCGGCGACGGCACATAGCTCGATCGACCTCTGGGCGCCGATGATCGCCGTGCCGCAGAGCGTCGTAAGTTCATGGTGGCCCGGGCCCGCCGCGCCCCCGCGGCTTTTGACGCCGCTCGAATATGTCGAAAAACAAATCGGGTTCCTCTATTCCAAGATCAACCCCGCCGCCGCCAATCCCATCCCAAAACCGATAAACGTGACGCGGCTTTCGGCCGACGAATGGAACGGCGTCTACAAATTGGTTGCGGCTGCGAAGAGCAGGAATCCGGCCGACGACGCTGCCGGAAAGCAGGAAGCCACGAATTCGCTGCGGGCCTGGGCCAATGCACCCGCGGTTAATTGGGCACAGATCCAGGCGTGGTGGCCGGATCAGACGAAAGTTCCATACCCGAAATTACGGAGCAATATGGTCGACAAAGCGAAGCTGGCCGCCGACTATTTGCTCACGAAGAAGGCTGAGGCAGACAATGTTCTGCCGGAGATCCTGAACGCGGGCCAGAAAAAGTACATCGACGATTTGCTGACCGCTACGAGCTCCGCTGCCGGGGCGGCAGATCCCCAAAAGAGAAACGCGCCAAACGCGACATACGGCGGCAAACTCGGTCTGGGAATCGATCAGATCTTTGACAAGTCGGGTACTTCATTCGCCGGATTTCATACAAAACGCCCCGGGCAAAAGTACGATTTCGGTGACATAAAACAGTCCGCATTGCCGGCAGATACGGGCAAAAACCCGCACGCGATGCGTTGTGACACGAACGACACAGGATTTGCCGGAGTTCTGTTCAAACCGTCGCGCTGCGGAGGTGACGCATATAAACTGCGGGCCTATATCGATCCGGATTGGCTGGAGACCAAAGCGAAAGGGCCGAACCATGCGTCGGTCATTGATTCGGGGACGTTGGTCGTTTGGCGCAATATCAGGTTCCACCGTTACCTTCAGAAAAAGAATTTGCGCCAACCGTTCGGGCCGGACCTTTCCGAAACCATGCGACGTGCTGAGAACTCTCCGGGGACCAAGCAGTACGATGATATGTTCCTGAACACGGACGTTACGGATTTGCTCCTCCTGCCCGGTACGGCAAACGAGGGGGCGGCGTATACCGGACACAACGTTTCGACGTTCCTTTCCGACAGCGCGATCGCAACGAAGGTGAGGTACCGTCCGCTCCCGGTAACCCCGAATTCGCTTAAAAAGCAGCTCAGCTGGGGCTATTGCGAACTTATCGCGGACAGTTCAGCGATCGAGGTTCTCGATCTGCAGAAACAACGCGACGGAATTGCGGCAGGGGTCCGCGCTTTCAGTTCGTACTTCGATCGAATCAAGGCCGTGTCGTGGCCGCATTTGCTGTTTGAGGACCCGGCGTCGCCGTTTATGCTCAATATCAGGAGCTGCCGGCATTATAACGAGATCATTCAAGCTGCCGGGTTGACCGCTTCATTCCCGCCGCTCGGGTTGGCAGACAAAGCCGCGCTCGGGATCGCGATGCATCGCCTTTTTGACGCGATGATGGAGCACTACTCGGGCGCGGTCCTTCCGGGATTGACGGTGGTACAGTTTCCGCGCTGGAGTACCTGGGATTTTCGCGTCATCGGGATCAACGTTTACGAAGAGGGTGTGAAGGAGGGCTTCGATCCGCCGGTCACCAGTGGATACGGTCCGCCGGTTCGGGGCGCTTACGTCTCGCATACATACGGCGTTTACAACAATTTGCACTGCTATCCGGCAACTTCGAATGCGATCCACGAATTGGGACACAACCTGGGGTTTGCGCATCAGGTTCCGGCCGGCGGTGACATTGAGGCGGCGCACCAGAAAAGCCCGTTTACACGGACTCCGGGACAAGCGGAGGCATTCGTCCAACCGACAGCTGACGAATGCGTTTGTGTGATGAGTTACAGTGGCTGTTACGGTGACCTATGCGGAATGTGCATCATGTCACTGAGAGGTTGGGCCCAGTCACATACCAACACGACCGCCGGCTAAGGTAATTTACGTCGATTTGAAGCATATGTCCGGAATCGCATCAATTGAAATCGAGCAACGGGAACTTGTCTGGGGAGAGTCGGCCCGCGGTACCGTAACCCTCGCCAATGAAGGCGATGAAACGCTTTCGTATCTCAACTCCGCGAATCGCGGATCGATGCCGACTTTCGTGTTGACCGACGTCAAGACCGGTGAATCGAGAGAATTCTTCGATCTGAAGCTTCCGGATTCCGGGGAGCCGGCCTCCGAGGTCGAAGTTGACGCCGTCTGGAGCCGGGATTTTGATCTGCAGTCGACCGTCGACTTGCCGGCGCCCGGAACCTATGAACTGCGTGCCCGATTCAAGTGGAGCGGTGGCGGAACGCTTTCGGAACCGGTCGGCATCACGGTAACCGCGGCCGATCCCGTCGGCTTTGCGATGGAAACCGGAAGCGGCGGCCCGTTTGGCGACCTTTTCTGCGCCTGGACGAACCGCATCGACGCGACGGCGGAAATTTGGCTCTGGCAGGTCGAAACGATCTTTGATACCAAGATCAAACGGAGCCGACGCATTTTAGAGGTCCCAACAACGATCCGACCGATCCTGTCGGTTCCGGGAAACACGGCTTCGACCGGCAAGTATATTGGCTGGCTAGATGGGAGCGAACTGAAGATCGTCGAAATCGAGTCGGCCGGAGCCGCCATCTCCGTCACGCTCGACGCACCGGACTATTCGATCGTACCCCCGCTTATGGAGCCGCGGTCGGGCGCGGATGATTCTTCAGTGTGTGAGGTTCTTCTCGCAAAACCCGCCGGCGAGTCGTGGCGGATCGGTGTCGTTGCTGCGGAGGGCGGTTCCGCGCTGAAGCTAACGGAATTGCCGGGACCATTCCCGGTCGCATTCCGGACGGCGTATGGGTCCGATGGGGTGCGTCGAACGACGTTTCTGCAGGCGATGAAGTCCGACGGGGAATCGGTTGTTCGTTTGAGCTGCGTCGACTGGCCGCGCGGATCCGGATCGTTCGTGAAGCGCGCGATCTCGGAATGGCCGGCGGTCTTTATTGCGTTTGATCAGGCGATCCTCGAGGACGACTCGGTCGCGGGGGCAGTGATTACAGCTCCCGAAGAAGGGAATCAGTTCGATATTCGATCTTGGAGGATCGCAACCAATGGGGAGTTTCGGTGGGGCCCCTCCCATCGGATAAAAGGGAAGTTTTCAAACGGTGTTGTTCGGACGACGCCGGAAGGGTCCGTGATCGCACTTTTTCAAAACGAGGCGAACGGCGTTTGGTGGATGTTTGACAGCGTGCTCGGATTAAGAGAGCTGCCCGACATTCTTCAAGGGATGTCGGAACCGCTCGGTTTGTTCTTTGTCGACCGAAGGATCCCGGCGGTAATGTTCAATGATCCGGGATGCGGACTTCGCATCGCGTATCCGGCACAAAAACCCCGTCGCATTTCATTGACCGGGGGAATAACTTAACACGAAAACGATTTGCGGAACGCGAGGCCGCGTTTGAGGCAAATACCTGATTGCCTACGATCCATCTGTTTGACAGCGTTTGGGGCCATAGGCTAATCTGTCAGTTCGCTTGAGGTTGAGCGACGATTTTTGAAAGCGGGGTCCGGATTTGCCGGTCCAAGTTTCGCGGTCGGTTCGTCTAGGGGTCTAGGACACCGCCCTTTCACGGCGGCGACACGGGTTCAAATCCCGTACCGACTACCATCTTAAT
>JAKOSS010000235.1 GCA_029777145.1 Acidobacteriota bacterium
GCATAGTCAACGCGGGCGACATCTTCCGACGTCGCTTGAGTTTCGGGCGGCTCGTTCCAGGGACCGAAGCCGCTGCATCTTTTCTGTTTCCGTCCTGATCTCTGAAGGTGCAGTTTGAGCCGCACGTACCGCATCCGTTGCGCTTCATCAATTGCCTTTGGTCCGGACAAATCCAGGAGAATTAGAATGAGCATCCGGCTTAACCTCTGTCTTGCCATCTCATGTTTCATGCTCGTGATTTCCTTCGAATCGCGTGCGGCTACATTCACAGTCAACACAACCATCGATTCAAATGACGGCGTTTGCGACCAAGATTGTTCCCTTCGCGACGCGATCACGGCGGCGAACGGTGTTCCCAGCGACGACCTGATCCAATTCGACCCGACCGTTTTTAGTTCTCCCTCCACCATAACGCTTGCCTCAGGCCAATTCGTCGTGCAAGCCAACGGGACCCTATCGATCAACGGACCCGGCCGGGAACTTCTCGCGATCAATGGCAACTCGCAGTCACGGATCTTCTGGGTTGAGACTGGGGCCGGTTTGAACCTGACAGGGATCAAGCTGACCGGTGGGCGCACGTTCAATACGCCCGGTTTCACGGGCGGCGCGATCTACAGTCTCGGAAACCTCACGATAACGAGCTCCGAGATCAGCGGGAATTGGGCCGGCCAAGCCGGTGGCGGCATCTATCAGTCGGGCGGCTTTTTGTCGATCAACGGCTCGATAATCAACTCAAACACGAACGCGAACGACAGGGGAGCCGGAATTTTCTGTGAATGCACTTTACTTGTCGACAACTCGACCTTCTCAAACAATTCGAACGGAGGTTGGCACGGCGGCGCGATATTGCTTATCGGAACCGGAACGATCTCGAATTCGACGTTCACTGGAAACGGTTCGGGCAAGGGAGGCGCGATCGGCACGGAAGGCGGCCTCCTGGATATTGAGAACATCACCGCGACCGGAAATTCCGGCGGAGCCGTTGTTGCCGAATCGACTACGGTCAACATTACCGACAGCACGTTTTCGGGCAACACCGCGACCAGCGGCGCCGGCGGCGGAATCTACAACTACGCCGGACTCGTCACACTCCTCAGGGTGACTGTCAGCTCGAACTCTGCGAACCTTGGCGGCGGGGTACATAACTCGGAAGTCAGCGGAGGCGCCGGGACGGTGATCGTCACCCGATCGTCGATCGATTCCAATTCGTCGAACGACGGCGGAGGAATATTCAATTCGGGAACAATGTCGATCACCGACTCCTTCGTCGGAAACAACCAAGTAGCAGGAAACGGCGGCGGCGGCGGAATCAAGAATGCCCGTGGATCGGCAACCGTCGTGAATTCAACGTTTGCGAACAATTCCGCACGCATCGGCGGCGGAATGGACAATTTTGATGGCGTACTCACGGTCGAGAGTTCAACGGTTTCATCCAACACGGCGTTCAATGGCGGTGGAATAGATAACGAGGGCGGAACAGTCCGTTTCCGATCGACCATCATCGGCGACAATTCGGCCACCAACTCCTTCCCCGACATCGCCGGCACCTTGGTTTCAATGGGGTATAACCTCGTTGAGAATGCTTCCGGGGGAAACATTACAGGTGAGACGGCCGGAAATATTATCGGGCGCGATCCGATGCTCATGCCGCTTGCCAATAACGGGGGGCCGACACTTACCGCCGCGCTGCAGCCCAACAGTCCGGCTACGGATGCCGACGATCCGTCGCAGAATCAAACCACCGACCAGAGAGGCGTGAACCGGCCAGCAGACGGTGACTTCGACGGCAACCCGCGGTCCGACATCGGAGCTTATGAACGCAACGTCTCGGCGACGCTCGTCGTGACCAAAAATTCAGACACGAACGACGGAACGTGCAATTCCGACTGCTCTTTGCGCGAAGCGGTGGCGGCGGCAAACGCTTCCAGTGAACCGGAAAAAGCAATAATCTTTGATCCCGCGATCTTCGCAGCACCGCAAACCATCAGTTTGCCCCTTGGGGAGATCATATTCTCGAACTCCGGAAGCGTCGGCATCTATGGACCGTCGTCCGGCGGCCTGACGGTCAGTGGGAATAATTTGAGCAGGATCTTCCGGATTAATACCCCGGTTTTCGTCGGCATCGCGAGAATGCGGATCGCAAACGGAAGGGCGAACGCAAGCAACGGCGGCGGAATCTCGAACTTTCGCGGGATCATGTCACTCAAGAATGTAACGGTCCAAAACCACACATCGGGGAATGGTGGGGCAATCGAAAACGCCGGCGGAACCCTCACGATCATCGATTCCGTGATCGATTCAAATTCGGCGACCGGATCGGGCGGAGCGATCACGAGTTCGTATACATTGGGAAATCCGACGCTCCGAATATTTGGTTCGACCCTCTCTCGCAACACGTCCGAAAGCGCCGGCGGGGCGGTCCATAGCGTTGTCGGCCCGCTCGAGATCGTCGGCACACGATTTTCAGATAATACTGTTACCGGAAGCAGCAACAGCGGGGGCGGGATACAGACGAGCGGGCCGACCAGCGTTCTCGATTCTGAATTCGACGGAAATACGGCGACCGACGGCGGAGGGGCCATTCGCGCGACAAACGGTTCGACCATTTTCGTATCGAACACCCGATTCGAGCGCAATCACGCGACGACCGGAGGCGCGATCCGGTTTGACGGCACGACCGCAACTTTCAGCGAAAGCACGTTCCGAAACAACACTTCGGGATTTCGCGGGGCAGGAATCCTCATAAGCAGCGGCACGGCGAACATCGCAGGATCGAGCTTTATCGGAAACACGTCAAACGACGATGCCGGGGCTGTCTACAACGGCGGAACGCTCACGATCACGAACTCGACGATCACCGGAAATACGGCCGTTGATCAAGCGGGCGGACTCTA
>JAKOSS010000236.1 GCA_029777145.1 Acidobacteriota bacterium
AGTCGTAGGTGCCGCGCAGGCAATCGACCGTAACGCCGATGATCGCCGTGCCGTAAACGTGATAGGCGAACGGATGTCCTTTGGCGACCGTCCAGTCGAAACCGATTCCCGGCGTCGCGTAATGTGCGTGTTCGCTAAGACTTACGCGTTTCAGATGCGCTTCGTTGACGAGTTCGATCCAGTTTGGAGTTCCGCCTTCAGGCGGCGTATCGGGCGGCCAGCTTTCGAGTTCCAGATCCGCAGCGACCTCGTTCAGCCGTTCGAGGATCTTCTCGCACGCGATCTGCGTCGCTTTGCCGTTCAGATCCGCAGCTGCCGAAGCCGCCGTCGGAGAAGTGTTCGCGATTCGCAGCGTGTTGGTCGTGTGGACCTTAACTTTTTCGATCGGAATTCCAAAGACCGAAGCGGCGACCTGTGCGATCTTTGTGTTCACGCCCTGACCCATTTCGACGGCTCCCGTCGAGACCGCGACCGAGCCGTCGGTATAGACGTGGACCAGCGAACGCGCCTGGTTCATCGGTGTCTTCGTGAACGAGATCCCGAAGCAGATCGGCATCAGCGCGACGCCTTTCTTGCGATATTTGCTCGTGCGGTTGAACTCGTCCGCCTCGTTCTTTAATCGGGCAAAATCGAAGCTCCGGTCCGCTTGTTCCCAACTCGTTTCGGCCTCGGATTCGGCGATCTGGCCGTACGGAAATTCGTCACCGGTCCGGAGCAGGTTTCGGCGCTGGATCTCTTCGCGCGCGACGCCGAGCGCGTCCGCGGCATGCGCGATCGCCGATTCGATGACGAACATTCCCTGCGGCCCGCCGAATCCGCGAAACGCCGTGTTCGGAGGCAGATTCGTTTTGCAGGAGTAGGCGATCGCCGATACATTCGGGATGAAATAAGAGTTCGTGCAATGGAAAAGCGTGCGTTCGAGGACCGGAAGCGACAGATCGCACGCGGCGCCGGCGTTTTGGTAGAACGTCGCGTCGTAAGCGACGATCTTGAGGCCGGCATCCAGTCCGATCTTGTAATCGGCCGAATACGGATGGCGTTTGCCCGTCATCCGCATATCTTCCATGCGGTGGAGCGAGTATTTTACGGGCCGTTTCGTCAGTTGCGTTCCGACGGCGCAGATGCACGCCCACGCGTTCGCCTGATCCTCTTTGCCGCCGAAACCGCCGCCGAGACGCGTCACATCGACCTCGATCAGGTTCATCGGCAATCCGGTCACCTTCGCGATGGCACGCTGGACCGCCGTCGGGCCCTGCGTCGAAGAGAACACACGAACGCCGCCATTCTCCGCCGGAACCGAGTACGCACCCTGCGTCTCGATATAAAGATGTTCTTGCCCGCCGGACCTCGTTTTTCCCTCGAAAATATGCGCGCACCTTTCGAACGCTTTGTCGGAGTCACCCAACTTGAACTGCTTTGGCGCGGCGATGAGGCCGTTTTTGGCGAATGCGTCACGTTCGTCGGTGATCGCTTTTAGCGGCTCGATCTCGGCGGTTATGAGTCTTGCCGCGGCGCGCGCCTGTTCGTCGGATTCGGCGAGGACGATCGCGATCGGCATCCCGCAAAAATGCACCTCGTCGTCGGCAAGCAACGGTTCGTCAGGCAGGATCCCGCCGATTTGATTCTCACCGACAAGATCGCCTGCGGTGATCACGCGAACAACGCC
>JAKOSS010000237.1 GCA_029777145.1 Acidobacteriota bacterium
AACTTTGTTCGGAGAATAACACCGGACCCGAAACTTCTGCCTCTTTTTTGGACGTTCATTGAACTGGCGGGGGAATCAGGACGTTACGACGGATACAGACCGTAACAATTGGCGATCAAGGGCCTTCATTCTGTTATCATAACGAAATGAACTATCGCGATTTCATCACGATCGAGCCGGGAAAACGAGGCGGTAAACCGTGTGTCCGCGGTCTTCGAATCACTGTATACGAGGTCTTGGAATATCTTGCCTCGGAGATGACCGAACAGGAGATTCTTGCGGATTTTCCGGATCTTACCCATCAAGATCTGAAGGCATGCATCGCATATGCCGCGGACCGTGAACGCAGGCTGTTGCCGAGTCCCGCGTTGGCCGCATGAAACTTAACTTCAACGAGAATATTCGAGAAATTGACGCTTCGCCTTTGAATTGTAGCTAAGCAACGAAAATCCGAAATCCGAAATCCGAATTCCGAAATTCAAAGATGAGCGAACTTGATTTCAACTCATGGACCTGCCCGCTGCCGTTGCGGGACTATCCGAAGATCGTGCTCGGGCACGGCGGCGGCGGGAAACTGTCGAACGAACTCGTTGAGAGCCTCTTTCTTCCGGTCTTTTCGAACGAGAGCCTCGACAAACTGAGCGATTCGGCGCAACTCGATGTCGTCGGATTGCTGAAGAACGGCGGCCGGCTCGCTTATTCGACGGATTCGTTCGTCGTCCAGCCATTGTTCTTCCGCGGCGGTAATATCGGTCATCTCGCGGTCTGCGGCACCGTCAACGACGTCGCGATGAGCGGCGCGAAGCCGCTGTTTCTGAGCGCCGGATTCATCATCGAGGAAGGCCTCGAGGTCGAGTCGCTCGGGAGGATCGTCAACTCGATGGGCGAGGCTTCGGCACGCGCCGGCGTCCAGATCGTCACCGGCGACACGAAGGTCGTCAACAAGGGCAAAGGCGACGGGCTTTTCATCAACACGAGCGGCATCGGGATCATTCCGGAAGGCGTGAACATTGCGCCGCATCTGGCGCGGCCCGGCGACGTTGTCATTCTTTCGGGAGAGATCGGACTTCACGGCATCGCGATCATGTCCGAGCGTGAAGGGCTGGAGTTCGGGGCGCCGGTTGAATCGGATTGCGCGAGCCTCAATTTCCTGGTCGACGACATTCTCACCGTGACAAGCGACATCCGCGTGCTGCGCGACCCGACGCGCGGCGGGATCGCATCGGCGCTCAACGAGATCGCAAAGGCGTCGAACACGGGGATCAGGATCTATGACGACCGAATTCCGGTTCCGGCGGTCGTCCGTGGCGCGTGCGAAATGCTCGGGCTCGATCCGTACTATGTCGCGAACGAAGGGAAGCTGCTGGCGATCGTTCCGCGAGAATCTGCCGACGAGATCGTCGAGAAGATGCGAAGCAATGATTTCGGCAGGGAAGCGGTCGTCATCGGCGAGGTCGTCGACGATCACAGCGGAATGGTCGTCGCAAGGACTCCGTTCGGCTCGACGCGCGTCGTCGACATGCAGCTCGGCGAGCAGTTGCCGAGAATATGCTGAATTATTTCAGGCCGTCGGCAATTCAGGCCTTCGGCATTCCAAGCCTTCGGCATTCCAGGCGTTCGGCATTCCACGCCTTCGGCATTCCAAGCCTGCGGCATTCCAAGCCTGCGGCATTCCAAGCCTACGGCATTTCAGGAATTGGAATCTTGGAATCTTGGAATCTCGGAATCTTGGAATGCCTTGAATCTTGGAATTACAGATTTTCGAACGCCTCGTCGGTGAACTTGAAGTGCAGGTCGTCGGCGTCGCAGACGGCGCCGCGATTGCGGTAAAAACGCATCGCCGCTTCGTTCCAGTCAAGCACCGCAAAGTCGATCCGTTCGTATCCTCGTTCGCGCGCGATCCTCGCGATCTCTGAGAGCATCTTCTCGCCCAATCCGTGTCCGCGGAATTCTTTCCTGACGTAAATATCTTCAAGATAAAACCCGCGCTGACCACGGAATGAAGCGAAGTTCGGAAAGAAGATCGCATAGCCGGCGAAGTTGCCGCCATCGATCGCGACGAGCGCCTCGGCGATCTTCGTTTCTCCGAAAAGCGCTGACGAAAGACGTTCGTCGGTGACCTCGAAGAATTTGTCGAGTTTCTCGAATTCGGCGAATTCGCGGAGCATCTCGACGATCGCCGGGACGTGCTCCGCTCTGGCTTGCAGGATGTTCATTCTGAACTCTCCGAAATAGTTGATATCTGATAACTGATAGCTGATAGCGGGAATCTATCAGCCATCGGTTGTTCCGAGCCCCATCGGCACGAAAATTCGAAATAGATAATAACTGAGAACGCGCCGCCGTCAGCTGTCAGCATTCACCTAAACCGACTCACGCCCGCGGCCGCAGCATTTGCATCCGAGCGAATCGAGATCGATCTCCGCAAATTCAGCGACGTGCGCCGCGCGGATCGGATCGCGGTCGTTCGAATCGAAGTAATCGTTGATCGCCTCGACGAGTGCCAGTTTCTCCTTTCCGTTCAGATTGAGAAATCCGTTGAATACAAGGGTTACGGCTTCGGGTTTCATATTCGCGAAAAAGCCGCCTGAAGGCGGAACTCCAAACTAAAATCGTTTGGGGCAAATGTTCTCGAGCA
>JAKOSS010000238.1 GCA_029777145.1 Acidobacteriota bacterium
CGGAATTGTTTGGTCAAAACGCGATTGTACGACGGCGTCACCGAAACGCTCGGTAAGCTAAACGGCTTCAAAAAGGCTGTCATTACGAACAAGCCGCGCGATTTCAGCGTCAAGATCCTTGAGTCGTTCGGGATCGCGGATCAGTTCGATGCGATCGCCGGCGGCGACACGTTTCCGAAGCGCAAGCCGGATCCGATGCCGCTTGTCGAAACCGCGAGAGCGCTCGGCGTCGACATCGCCGATTGCGTGATGATCGGCGACAGCCGTATCGACATCGGGGCCGGGAAGAATGCGGGAATAACAACGATCGGCTGCGTTTATGGATTCCGCGGACGTGATGAGTTGGTTGCCGCCGGCGCGGACATTCTGGTCGAAGGTTTTGCGGAACTGACTTCGCTCCGCGAAGTTGCAAGCGGGACGCTTGCGCTCCAGTCTGAAAACTAAGAAATGGCTGAACTTGATTTCAACTCATGGACCTGTCCGCTGCCGTTGCGGGATTATCCGAAAATCGTGCTCGGGCACGGCGGCGGCGGGAAACTGTCGAACGAACTCGTTGAGAGCCTCTTTCTTCCGGTCTTTTCGAACGAGAGCCTCGACAAACTGAGCGATTCGGCGCAACTCGATGTCGTCGGATTGCTCAAGAACGGCGGCCGGCTCGCTTATTCGACGGATTCGTTCGTCGTCCAGCCATTGTTCTTCCGCGGCGGGAATATCGGTCATCTCGCCGTCTGCGGCACCGTCAACGACGTCGCGATGAGCGGCGCGAAACCGCTGTTTTTGAGCGCCGGATTCATCATCGAGGAGGGCCTCGAGGTCGAGTCGCTCGGGAGGATCGTCAACTCGATGGGCGAAGCTTCGGCACGCGCCGGCGTCCAGATCGTCACCGGCGACACAAAGGTCGTCAACAAGGGCAAGGGCGACGGGCTTTTCATCAACACGAGCGGTATCGGGATCATCCCGGAAGGCGTGAACATCGCGCCGCACCTGGCGCGGCCCGGCGACGTCGTCGTTCTGTCGGGCGAGATCGGACTCCACGGCATCGCGATCATGTCCGAGCGCGAAGGACTCGATTTCGAGGCGCCGGTCGAATCGGACTGCGCCAGCCTCAATTTTCTCGTCGACGACATTCTTTCCGTAACCGGCGATATCCGCGTTCTGCGAGATCCGACGCGCGGCGGGATCGCTTCGGCGCTGAACGAGATCGCGAAGGCGTCCAACACCGGGATCAGGATCTATGACGACCGAATTCCGGTTCCGGCGGTCGTCCGCGGAGCATGCGAAATGTTGGGGCTCGATCCGTACTATGTCGCGAACGAAGGGAAATTGCTGGCGATCGTGCCGCGTGAATCTGCCGACGAGATCGTCGAGAAGATGCGAAGCAATGAATTCGGCAGGGAAGCGGTCGTCATCGGCGAGGTCGTCGACGACCACAGCGGGATGGTCGTCGCGAGAACGCCGTTCGGCTCGACGCGCGTCGTCGACATGCAGCTCGGCGAGCAGTTGCCGAGAATATGCTGAATTATTTCAGGCCGTCGGCAATTCAGGCCTTCGGCATTCCAAGCCTTCGGCATTCTAAGCCTTCGGCATTCCAGGCGTTCGGCATTCCACGCCTTCGGCATTCCAAGCCTGCGGCATTTCAGGAATTGGAATCTTGGAATTATGGAATCGTTGGAATCTTGGAATTACAGATTTTCGAACGCTTCGTCGGTGAACTTAAAGTGCAGATCGTCGGCGTCGCAGACAGCGCCGCGGTTGCGGTAGAAGCGCATCGCCGCTTCGTTCCAGTCAAGCACCGCAAAGTCGATCCGTTCGTATCCGCGTTCGCGCGCGATCCTCGCGATCTCTGAGAGCATCTTCTCGCCCAATCCGTGTCCGCGGAATTCTTTCCTGACGTAAATGTCCTCTAAATAAAATCCGCGCTGGCCGCGGAACGAAGCGAAACTCGGATAGAAGATCGCATAGCCGGCGAAGTTGTCGCCATCGATCGCGACGAGCGCCTCGGCGATCTTCGTTTCTCCGAAAAGCGCTGACGAAAGACGTTCGTCGGTGACCTCGAAGAATTTGTCGAGTTTCTCGAATTCCGCGAATTCGCGGAGCATCTCAACGATCGCCGGGACGTGCTCCTCTCTGGCTTGCAGGATGTTCATTCTGAACTCTCCGAAACAGATGATAACTGAGAACGAAAAACTGAGAACGCGCCGCTGTCAGTTATTAGCCATTAGCTAATCCGAATCTCCGCCGACGCGGAAATTTCGAAATAGGTGACAACTGAAAACGGATAGCTGAGAGCCGCCATCTATCAGCGGTCAGTTATCAGCCATCAGCTAATCCGAAACTAGGCCGTCGCGTTGGATTCGAAATAGGTGACAACTGAGAACGGATAGCTGAGAGCGGGCATTTATCAGCTGTCAGTTATCAGCCACCAGCTAATCCGAATCTCCGCCGACGCGTAGGATTCGAAATAGGTGACAACTGAGAACGGATAGCTGAGAGCGGCCATCTATCAGCTGTCAGTTATCAGCCATCAGTTATTCCGAAACTCCGCCGACGCGTAGGATTCGAAAAAGGTGATAACTGAGAACGCGCCGCTATCAGTTGTCAGCTATCAGCTAACACCTAATCCGAAGTCCCAATGCGGCCGCAGCATTTGCATCCGAGCGAATCGAGATCGATCTCTGCAAACTCCGCGTCGTGCGCCGCGCGGATCGGATCGCGGTCGTTCGAATCGAAGTAATCGTTGATCGCCTCGACGAGTGCCAGTTTCTCCTTTCCGTTCAGATTGAGAAATCCGTTGAATACAAGGGTTACGGCTTCGGGTTTCATATTCGCGAAAAAGCCGCCTGAAGGCGGAACTCCAAACTAAAATCGTTTGGGGCAAATGTTCTCGAGCA
>JAKOSS010000239.1 GCA_029777145.1 Acidobacteriota bacterium
GACGCTCTTCGACTACATCGCCGAACAGCGGAAGTTTATCGACATCGAAAGCAATTACATCGACGCCCGTCTCGAGACGTACCTCGCGCGGGTCGCGATCCTGAAAGCCGCCAACTCGGGGGCATTGACGAACAAATGAGCGACGAGGAAATCATGGAAACGCAGGCCGGTTCGAAGCGGATGATGATCATCGTGATCGCCGTCGCCGCCGCGATCGTCCTGTTGATCGGCGGAATCGCGATCTGGCGCACGATGCGGAGCGGCGCGGGCCAGCCGGTTCCGGCACCGCGGACGATGACGTTCGACGATTCGTCCGCGCCAACCGAGCAGCCGGTCGGCGGCGAATTTGTTACCGTTCCTGCCGATCAGATCGAGCGCGCCGGGATTCGGATCGAAACTGCCGGCGAAGGTCTCGCCGGAGATAGCGAGGTCGCATCGTCGACCGGAACGGTTCAGTCGAATTCCTATCGCGAAACGCCCGCATTGACGCTTGCCGGCGGCGTAGTGCGCAAAGTGAACGCGGAACTTGGCGACAGCGTGTCAAAAGGGCAGACGCTCGCGGTCGTTTTCAGCGACGAATTCGCGGCCGCGCAGACGAAATACATCACGCTCTCGACCGAAGTCGCGAACGCCCGCCAAAACCTCGAACGTCGCCGGCGGCTGATCTCGATAAACCAGCCGTCGAAGACCGAATACGACCAGGCGGCGCGGATGCTGACCGCGGCGGACGCGAATCTCGACGAGATGCGGCGACGCCACGACCGGACGTCGAAACTCGTCAGTATCGGCGCCGCGTCACGCGAGGAACTCGAACAGGACACGACGAAGCTGAGGACCGCCGAAGCGGAATCAAAGGAGGCGAGAAATCGTCTATCACGAGCTGAAAGCCTGCTTTCGATCAGTCAGGAGACGCGGTCCGACCTCGAGCAGGCGACAAACGCGCTGCAGAATGCCGAATCCGAACGGGCGGCCGCGCGCCAGAAACTTCTGCTCTACGGTTTGTCACCTAACCGGATCGATGCGCTGCGTTCGGTCTCGCAGATCACTTCGGAGCTCGCGGTCGTTGCGCCGGTTTCCGGGACGGTTACGAACCGCTCGTCGAACGTCGGAGAGGTCGTCGAGGCGAACAAGGAGATCGTTCGCGTGACGGACCTCGGCGAAGTCTGGGTGATCGCTCAGGTTTACGAACAGCAACTCGCGCGGATCGCCGTCGGGAGCGGCGCGAGCATTTCATCGGACGCGTTCCCGGATCGAATTTTCCGCGGAAAGGTCGCGTACATCGATCCGAAATTCGATGAAACGACGCGGACCGCGCAGGTCCGGGTCGAACTCGCCAATCCTGACCGTCAACTGAAGATCGGCATGTACGTCCGCGTCGCCTTCGGCGGAACCGGCGACGCCGAACGAACCGTTCCGACGGTTCCGGTTTCCGCCGTTCAAACCGTCGGCGCGCGCAAGGTCGTCTTTCTGGCGACCGCCGATCCGACGAGGTTCGAGCTTCGTCCGGTCCGTCTCGGAACCGAGTCGAACGGCACGGTGACCGTCCTCGAAGGACTGAAGGTCGGCGATCGCGTCGTCACGGACGGAAGTTTCATGCTCCGCGCCGAATATCAGCGGAGCGCGAACTAGCGCCTGCGCAAAGTTCCCTTTGAAATGTGCGAAAATCCGCGTTTTTGCTTGGTCTCACGATCCATCCCGTTGAAATTCAAGGCGCCGCGGACGGCACGCATCTTGCGCCTCGAATAAGTGTTGCCGCGGATCGAAGTCTGCCGCGGCAACTGCAGGAGGTGAAAAAAACATGGAAATTCCGCTGCAGGTTTCGTTCCACAATATGGAGACCTCGCCGGCTGTCGAGGACAGGATTCGCAGCGAGGCCGGGAAGCTTTCGGAATTCTACGATCCGATCATCAGATGCCGCGTAACTGTCGACGTTCCGCATCGGCATCGGCAGTCGGGCAAACGATTCAAAGTCACGATCCACCTGACCGTT
This sequence comes from Acidobacteriota bacterium, assembly GCA_029777145.1. Next base: position 1,991 of record JAKOSS010000239.1, read on the forward strand.
CCGGGCGGCGAGATCGTGGTTAACAACAAGCCGAGCCGTCATTCGGAAATACAGGATCTAAACGTCGAGCGACGCCGAAAGCGGCAAGAGGTCGCCGCTCCGTGGAAAGACGTCTACGTCTCGATTCGCGACGCGTTTGACGCCGCCAAACGGCAGCTCGAGGAACTTTCGCGGGAACAGCGCGGCGACGTCAAGACCCATCTTCCGCCCGAACCCGAGGAACCGCGGCGCGAACCCGTTCCGCTTCAGAAACTTCGGGTCGAAAAGCGCGGAGCGTAACTGCGGGGCGCCGGCCGGTCCCGCCGTCGGTTGCATTCACCGATGATCAGTCAGATACTTGCGATTGCGCCGCGATATCTTTTGGCGGATCTGATCGATGAAGAAGAACCTCAAGTATTCACTGCTGGTCGTGGCTTACCTTGGCTTGTGCTACCTATACCCGTTTGTCTTCGTTCCGTTCCTGCTGATCGGTTTGTACGACGTTCTGCGCAACGACGATCGGAGTTTTCAGTTGCTCAAGAAGTATTTTTTCGGCAACGGAGTTCTCACCTGGCTGACGTCGCCGATCAATCTGCTGTTCGACATTTTCGCCCTGCCGTACATCAACAAAGGAGTGTACAAACTCGACGATCTGCCGCCGGCGCACCGATCCGAGATCCGGGAACTGATCGATGCGATCAACGATGGGAATGTGAGCGCCGAGATCGAAAGATACACCGACGGGCTGCCGCGCGCGATGTTCTTCTTCAAGTGGTATCAGAAGCGGGTTGATTGTCCGATCGAGGTGCCGGCGTTCGAGAAGGATTTCAAATACATCCGGACGATCGGAATTTCGGCGTTCAACGTCAGATCTTCGACGACGTCTCACTTCGGTCCATTGCGGGCTTGTTTCCGGATGCTCTACTGCATCAACGACGAAAAGGAAGAGGGCGTTTACATTCAGGTCGGGAAAACCAAGAACTACTGGAAGGACGAAAAGCTCTTCATATTCGACGACACGCTGCTGCACCAATCGTTCAACGATTCCGATCATCCGCGCTATTGCCTTTTTGTCGATTTCGTCCGTCCGGGCTATCTCACGTTCGTCAACGATCTGTTCGTTCGTTTCATCGGCGTCGTCCTGCCGTCGATGCGCGGCGTTTTCTACAAACGCTGGAAGGTCATCACTGGCTGATCGCCTATTTGCTGCTCATCCAGTTGTCGCCGACGCCGACTTCGGCGATCAGCGGAATGTCGAGTTTCACGGCCTCTTCCATTTCGCGCTTGACGATCTCGCAGACGCGCTCCACTTCATTCGCGGGAGACTCGAAGAGCAGCTCGTCGTGGATCTGCATGATCAGCTCTGTCTCAAGCTTTTCCCGTTTCAGCGCCGCATCGACCTTGAGCATCGCGATCTTGACGATGTCCGACGCGCTTCCCTGGATCGGCATGTTGATCGCCTCGCGTTCGGCGCGTGAGCGCAGATTGTAGTTCCGGTCGTTGATCGACGGGAAATAGCGGCGCCGGCCGAAGATCGACGTCACGTAGCCTTGCTCGCGGGCGACCTC
>JAKOSS010000240.1 GCA_029777145.1 Acidobacteriota bacterium
GCGACCTGACGTTCTCGCCGATCAGTTTCAGTTCGATGCTGCAGTTCAATGAGGTGATCTGGGGCGTCAGCGATTTCAATTCGGACGGAAAATCCGATCTTCTGATCGCGAGTCTTTCGGCGACACCGAAGTTTGCGATCTTCACATCGACCGGAACAGGATTCACGCGCGCCGATTACGTGATCACCGCCGACTCGAGTGTCTCAGGGATCAGCCAAACGGGCAATTTCGCGGGGAATTCGGCACCCGACATCGTCTTTTCGTATCGATATCAGGACAAGAAAGTGGTGTTCGAGAACGACGGAGCAGGGAATTTCACACGTTCTGATCTCGGCGGCCGGTTCTTTTCGTTCAATGGGCTGCGGGCCGTTCAGGCCGATTTTGACAGCGACGGCAAGACCGATCTCGTTCAGGCCAACAGCGGGATCACCAATTCGCGGCCGTTGCTCCGGGACATCACCAGCGTGACGTTTCTCAAGAACGTCTGCAGCCGGCCCGGACAGCCGCGGGTCGTCGATACCGGGGGCACCGGAATGACTCAGCTCAGCTACTGGAACCCGACGACCGGCGACTGGTATATCGCGCCTTCAACTATTGGTTCGCCGGTTGAAAATCCGGTCAATTGGGGTCGCGGCAGTTTGGGCGATATCCCGACGCCCGGCGACTTCGACGGTGACGGCGTCACCGACCGCGCGATTTACCGCGACAGTACGGGTCAATGGTTCATCCGGCGCAGTTCCGACCTCGCGTGGTTCGTGATGAAGTTCGGATTGCCGGGCGACAAACCGGTGGCCGCCGATTTCGACGGCGACTCGATCAGCGACATCGCCGTCTGGCGTCCGTCGGACGGGAACTGGTACCTCTGGTTGATGGGGCCGCAGCAATTCTCGGCGATGCATTTCGGTGCCGATGGCGACAAACCGGTTCCGGTCGATTTCGACGGCGATCTGAAGGCCGACGTCGCGGTTTACCGTCCTTCGACCGGTGTCTGGTACGTTTACAAGAGCACCGACGGAAACTTCATCATCGCGCAATGGGGAATCGACACCGACAAACCGGTCCCGGCGGATTTTGACGGCGACGGGAAGGCAGATCTCACCGTATATCGCGAATCGAGCAGCGTCGCGTACATCCTTCGGAGCTCGACAGGGGAGCCGAGCTATTTTCAGTTCGGGTCTCCCGGCGACCTCGTACAGGTAGGCGATTATGACGGTGATTTCATCGCCGATTTATATATGTTCCGGCCGTCGAGCAACACTTGGTGGACGTCCGCTTATCCGGTCTCGATCGGAACCTACGGAACCGCCGGCGTTGTTCCGACGTCATCGATCCTGAGGATTGAATAGGAATGGTCTGGACTAATACTCAAAATAACGTCCTCAGCGTTTGACTCCTGAAATGCAGCAGCTGTGCGTGGCGCGACCAGTAACGGCCGAGGCCAGATAGCACATCGCGGGATCGCCCGCGTTGTAGCCGCCGGGCCGGATATAGGTGAAGCCGCGGCATTTCGGGTTCGCGGCGCAATCGGCCTGACAGGCCTGCGCGGTCGTGCCGCGATAATACGTCAGATTGGTTCCGTTCAGGCTGACGTTGTTGCTCATCGGACCGAACAGCGGAACGTCGGGTTTCGGGGTCGCCGGCGCAGGTGTCTTTTCGACGCGCGGCGTAGCGGCATAAGACGGTGCGGGTGTCGGGGTCGTCGACGGCGAGGACGCGGGCGTCGGAGTTTCGGGCTTGACGGTCGATTGCGGGGTCGGTGATCGCTCTCCCACGGTCGAACCGTCGGAAGTCGATTTCGCCATCTCACGCGATGATGTCGGCGTCGGCACGTTGGAACTCACGCCCGCACGGTTGAAGTACATCAGTCCGCCGATCAGTCCCGCGCCTCCGACTCCGAGTACGATCCCGATCAAAACGCCCGGCAGCCACTTCGATCCTCCGGACGATTGCCTGCGGTCCGGATCACTCGATGGCTTCGATTGCATCGCGGGAAGCGTCGGTGCCGAAGACGCGACCGTCGGGGCCGGAAATGCAACGGTTTCAGGCGGCGCGGAGTGACTGGAGACCCGTGTCACCACTGATTCGGCGGTATCGACCGCCGACGGCAGGTCAAGGGTCTTTTGCGGGTCGTGAACGGCCGAAAGGATCGAACCGTCGTCGAGGCAAAACGACATCGATTCATCGGCGTACATGCGGCTACAGAGGGGGCAGATTTTCATACGTTTCAAACGCACGATAAACCAGTCATTCCTCAACTGCAAGCGTTTTGATATGGAACGCTTTCCGAAAAAGCGTCGCATGCAAGTCCGAGATCCGAAATCCCGATTCCCAAATCCAAATTCCCAAATCCGATATCCCAACTCGGACGATTATTCTGCTATAATCCGAAACCTCAAGAGGTGATCCGAATATGATCAAATGCATTCGTGGAAGTACCATCTGATAACTCGACAGACGAGAATTCGAAAAGCTTATCGAACCATACCGGCGAAGGGATCGTGATCGACATCGGGACCGGGGACGGTCGCTTTGTGTACCGTGCCGCGCGGGACAACCCGAGGAAGTTCTACATCGGGATCGACGCCAGCCGGGCGGCGCTCGAGAAGATCTCGATGAAGGCGACGAGGAAGACGACCAAGGGCGGCGCTCCTAACGCCTTGTTCGTCCAGGCGGCGGTCGAGGATCTTCCGGAAGAATTCGACGCGGTCGCGGACGAAGTGCACATCCATTTCCCGTGGGGAAGCCTGCTGAAGGCGGTTGCCACGGGAGATGCAGATGTACTTTGTGCTTTGCGGCGGATCTGCGCGTCGGACGCTTTGCTCGAGATCATCATCGGGATCGATCCGGTTCGGGACCGGACCGAGATCGACCGCCTCGGTCTGCCTGTCCTTGACGGCGATTACATACGGGAAACTCTCATCCCGAAATTTGTTTCGGCAGGCTTCAATTTGATTGAATCCGGAACGATGAACTCCGCCGAATGGTCAAAGCTTGAAACCTCCTGGGCGCGGAAGCTCCAGGGCGGCGACGGGCGAAAGGTCACGTCCCTCGTGTTTCAGGCCGTCGACTAAAGGCCAATATTCACTTCGTGCCAAGGGCCACCCGATTGCCGGTCGCTACCGCTCTCGGTTCTGACAGTTCGCTGCTCACTGCTCACTTCCGAACAACCGAGATCGTCACCGACGACGGGTATTGCTTCGAATGATGCACCGAGTTGTTGGCGATGACGCCTTTCGTCTCGTCCCAGTTGTTGCCGCCAGTATTCAGGTTCCGGTCGAAGCGCGGGAAGTTGCTGCTCGAGATCTCGATCCGAAGGCGATGGCCGGCGGCGAAGTAGTTGCTCGTCGTCATCGGCTGGAACGAGAATTTGTAAACGTTCCCTTTTTCCATCCACGCGAGCGCCTTGTCGTAGCCGTTTCGGTAGCGCATCCGCTGGATCGTTTCGTCGAGATTCCAGGCGCGCCCCTGCTCGTCGACGTCGATCAGCTTCACCGTAAAGTCCGTATCTTTCGCGTCCGACGAAACAAAGAGCGTGACGTCGATCGGGCCGCTCAATTCGAATCCTTCCTTGAGCGGCTCGGTCGTGTAGACGAGAATATCGGGACGTTCCTCCATCTTGCTCTGATCGAGCGATCCGCCGCGGACGGCGTTGCCGGTACAGCAGACGTTGCCGCCGAAAGACGGAACAGGATTCATCGGATCGTATGTGAAACCGTCGGGCGCGTCTGATTCCGGCGCGGCGGATTGAAGGACTCCGTCGCCGTTGAGCGTGTTGGCCTTGCCGCCGCTCGAAAGATAGAACGTCATCGGTTTTGCGCCGGTCGGGGGCCACGATTCCGACGACTGCCATTTGTTCGAGCCCATCGTGTAGTAGCGGACCTTCGGCATGTTTTTCGGATAGCCGTTGTCTTCGCCTTTCAGGAAGTGGTCGAACCAGCCGTATGTCAGTTCCGAATAGTTGAGCCGCGCGTCGCCGACTGATCGTTCACCGACGATGGTGTCCTCGGTCGCGCGGGTGTAGCCGCAATGGAGCGTCGGCGCGATCACGGCGTATTGCTGATCGGCGACCTCGGGACTCGCCGTCTTCCGGACATGATTGTACGCGGCGAGATTCGGTCCGACCGAAACGTCGTACCACGACATGAACCAGAATCCGGGAATGTTGATCCGCTGGTTGTCGTGCCAGAGGCCGCCCTTGTACCAAGCCGGATCGTTCGGCGCGCGTTTGACCATCGCGCCGCCGGTCGGGACCGGCATCTCGTCGGCGAAGATCCCGCGCGGGCCGTCGACGGCCTTGATGATGTCCATCACCGGGAGATGGCGAAGCGCCTGCGACCAGTCGACCGGCGGAAGCTGTTGCGCGAGATCGAACGATTTCGACGCGCGGATCAGGTCTTCCTGCGACGTGTTCGGCGGAAACATCGGCCGAACCTGATTCTGCTCGCCGTAAAGCCACGCGATGAAGAGCATTTGGATCGCCCCGCCGCGGTACCAGTTTCCTTGCTCGTAATATGGACCGACGCGTCCGACGCCGGCGCCGAAACCCTGCGGGATCATCGTCGTGAAACCCTTCGTGCCACGGGAGGCGACCGCCATTTGCCATTCGGCCGTTGAGGAGCATCCGATCGTCCCGAGTTTCCCGTTAGACCAATCCCGCGACGTGATCCAATTTACTGCGTCCTCGCCGTCGGTCGTCGGCGCGCCGAGGATGTCGTAGTTTCCTTCGGAGAAGAAATGCCCGCGCTCGTTCATGACGATGTAGGCATAGCCGCGTTTGACGGCGTCGAGCTGGGTCGACATGTCGCGCGGAGCGCCGAGCCGGACGTCCCAGAAATTGAAGTTATACGGTGTCCGGGAAAGGATCGTCGGATACTTTTTGGACGTGTCTTTAGGACGGTAAATGTCGGCCGCGACGCGGATACCGTCGCGCATCCGGACCATGACCTTGCGTTCCACCGTTGCGATCGACTGCAGTTCGTTCTCGATCGCGAACCGCTTCTTGATCAGTTCGGGATCCTGTTGCTGGCGTGGCTGCGCGAAGGCGGAGAGCGCCGAAATGATGATGACCAAAAGTATCGCGATGCGTGTCGTGGTTTTCATATTCGTATTGATTCAAGATTCAAGATATTCAAGATTCAAGAGCTGGGTCATGCCGCCCTTCCGATTTGCGATTTTGGATTTGCGATGTGCAATTGAAAATTCAACAATTTCTGCTCACTGCTCACTGCTCACTGCTCACTGCTCACTGCTCACTGCTCACTGCTCACTGCTCACTGCTCACTGCTCACTGCACACTGCACACTGCTCACTCAACACTGAGC
>JAKOSS010000241.1 GCA_029777145.1 Acidobacteriota bacterium
AGGATGAACGAGCCGATGAACAGAAAGATGAGCGGGTCGGAAAACGGCGCGAAGACATCTTTCGCGGGCGCGACCTGGAGCACGACGCACGCCGCCGCGCCGAGCAGGACCGAAACCGTCATCGGCAACGACTCGCAGAGCCACAGGATGACGACGGCGGCCATCACCGCCGCGAGCCGGTGTGCTTCCGGTTTCAGGCCGGAAAACGGCGCGAAATAGATCGCCGCGAACGCGATCGGCGCGAGCACGAATCCGGCGCGGTTGCGCAGCTTTTCGAACCGCGCCTCGCCGTCGCTAATGACTTCTCGAGCAAGAGTTTCGGACATAGCGAATTTCGGATGTGGGATTTCGGAATTCGGATTGAAGCTTGCCTATTCGTGAACTGTCAGATCCGAAATCGCAAATCCCAATTCCGCAATTAGAAGACTATCCTTGCCTTCAAGGTCGCCTTGACCTCGCGGAGCACTTCGAGCGCTTCGCGTGAAAGTTCGGTATCGACGTCGAGGATGACGTATCCGATCGAGTCGTTCGTCTTCAGATACTGTCCGAGGATGTTAATGCCTTTTTCCGAAAGACGCGAGTTGATGTCGGACAGGACGCCCGGAACGTTCTCGTGAATGTGCAGGATACGGTGCGTCTGGTCCTGGAGCGGCAGGCTGACCGGCGGCACCGTGTGCGATCCTTCCGACGCGCCGTACTCGACGTATTTGATCAGTTTCGACGAGACGTCGAATCCGATGTTCGCCTGCGCTTCTTCGGTCGAACCGCCGATATGCGGAGTCAGGATAACGTTGGGCAGATTTTGAAGGATCGTCGAGAACGCGTCGCCGTTCTTTTCCGGTTCCTGCGGAAAAGTGTCGATCGCCGCGCCCGAAAGATGGCCGCTCGCGACCGCGTCGCGCAGCGCTTCGAGATCGACGACATCGCCGCGCGCATAGTTGAGCAGCATCGCGCCGTCTCGCATCATGCCGATCTTCTCGGCATTCATCATATTCTTCGTTGCCGCCGTCGAGGGAACGTGAAGCGTGACGATCTCCGAGATCTCGAGGAGTTCTTTCAGATCACGTAACTGACGCGCGTTGCCGTGCGGCAATTTCGTGACGATGTCGTAATAATGAACGTGCATCCCGAGCGCTTCGGCGAGGACCGACACCTGCGAGCCGATGTTCCCGTAGCCGATGATCCCGAGCGTCTTTCCGCGCAGTTCGTAGCAACCCTTTGCGTCTTTTTGCCAGATTCCCTTGTGCGCGGCGATGTTCTTGTCTGAGATCTTGCGGATCAGCATTACGCTCAGCCCGATCACTAATTCGGCAACTGAACGCGTGTTCGCGTGCGGTGCGTTGAAAACGGCAACTCCTTTCTCGGTCGCCGCCTTGAGATCGACCTGGTTCGTACCGATGCAAAAGCAGCCGATGGCAAGCAGCTTGTCCGCGGCCTCGATGACCTTTCGGGTGACATGCGTCTTCGACCGGATCCCGAGCACGTGGACGCCTTTGATCGCTTCGACCAATTGCTCTTCGCCAAGCGCTCCGCTGACCCGAGTGATCTCCGAATATCCGCTGAGCCGCAACTCTTCAGCCGCCGCGTCTGAAATATTTTCGAGCAGCAGGACCTTGATCTTGCTGCGAGGATACGAAGTCGGTTCGGGTGTCATAGATAAGCTGATTATATGAAAATCGCGAGACGTTCGCGAGATACGCGGCGACTTTCAACGAGGAGTTCAGAGCGTTAAGATTTAACCGATGTCGAACTATTTGTGGATCTTCGTTCTGGTCCTGATCCTGACGGTTCTCGGGTCGGGAATTCTATTCTTCATTACCAGCCGTTATTACTGGGGAGTCCGCGGAACACCGCCGCCGACCCGCGAGGAGCGCAAGCGCCTCAGAGAAGAAGAATTGCAAATGCGCGCCAAACAGATCGAGTATGCCGAGCAGAACAAGTGGGAAACCCGCAGCGACACTTTTTTCGACAACACCAAGACCTCGCCGAGGCGCCGCTCGCAAGAAATGTCCGATTGATCTAAGCTTTGGGCGGACCTGAAAGGGCAGGCATTTTCGTGAGATAGCCTTTCATCGGAGCGTTTTCCATAAAGATGCGCGAAACCGAGAAAAGTTGCTGCGTTGACGATCTTTCGCCAATTGAAAAGCCCCAGCGATTCCGCGAGGGCTTTTTTCAACATCAAATTCCGAAATCGCAATCCCAAATCCGATTTGGGGCGGGCCGCCTGAAGGCGGAACTCCGAACCGCTTACGGCTCACGGCTAACTGCTTACCGTTCACTGCTCACTGCTCACTGCTCACTGACTACATATGAATCGTCAGATCGTGGACGCCTTCGGCGGCTTCCATCATCGATTCGGAAACGGTCGGATGCGCGTGGATCGTGTTTGCGATCGACTCGGCGGTCGCCTCGAGGCTCATCGCGACGCACGCTTCGGCGAGAAGTTCGGTCGCGTGCGGTCCGATGATGTGGACGCCGAGAACCTCGTCGTACTTCTTCTCCGAGACGATCTTGATGAAGCCGTCGGTTTCGCCAAGGATGCGCGCCTTGCCCGACGCCGAGAACGGGAATTTCCCGATCTTGACGTCGTAACCCGCTTCCTTCGCCTTGGCTTCAGTCAGACCGACGCTCGCGACTTCCGGATCGCAGTACGTGCAGTTCGGAACGAGGCGGTGGTTGATCGGCTCGACCTTCTTCCCGGCGATGCGCTCGACAACCATGCAGCCTTCCTTCGACGCGAGGTGCGCGAGCCAGGCGGTGTCGATGACGTCGCCGATCGCGTAAACGTTCGGCTCGTC
>JAKOSS010000242.1 GCA_029777145.1 Acidobacteriota bacterium
AGGAGGCAAAGTGGTACAAGCTCAAAATGAGGTTTGCTCTTTAACAGTTTATTTTTGGGATGAAGCGGCAAAATCTAGTTCTAGCCGATCTTTGATTGGAAAATTCCCTTTAGAATTCAAAGAGGACTCAGTATTAAAGTCATTCCGGCATCAAGAAACCGGAAAGGATATTTACATCGGGGTTGAGCAAATTACTGGTACGTTGAAAAACGATCCAAAAAAAATTCGGCTTGCAATCTCATTACAGGGTAAATCTGATGTTTTCGACGATGTGGATAGAGCGGAGTCGGAAACAGTTTATGACCGCACTTGGCGGTGGTTATCCGTGAGCAAAAGCATACAAATTGAGAACCGTGCTTACACTTTTACTTTTGGTTGCGAAAGAGGAAAAACAGACCGAATTACTAAGGAAAGTTAGAAAATAAAAAATAGTTAGAAAATGCGCTTTTGCGCTTGACAGCCTTTTTACGGGCTGTCTTTTTTATTGGCTTTTATCTGACCGCAAGTTCGACGGAATGTTTGACCAAGAGCGCGGCGACGATCTTTTTGACGGCGAGTTTGTCATCATCCGGCAAGTCGTCAATCTTTTCCCAATTCTTGAGTAGTTCCTTATCCAACATCTGCGGCTGGCGTTCCGTTTTGTCGAAAACGAGTTCGTCAGCCGTTACGTCCAAAGCGAGAGCCATCTTTCTGATGACTTCCAGCGTCGGCTGTGAGCGTCCGCCTTCATAGTGCCGATTCCGGCGAACTTGAACGGTTATTCCGTTTCAACTTGAACGCTTTTTCGGTGGCGTTCGGGCGGGTGGTTTTCAAACGTTTTCATTCTTTGGCATCGCCTGATTTCTTGTCAAGGCGGAGCGCGTTGCGGCGCATCGATTCGCCTGCGAGTTCGAGCCGGTGCGAGTTGTGCAGAACGCGGTCGAGCAGGGCGTCGGCGACGGTCGGTTCGCCGAGATATTCATGCCATTGCGCGATCGGAAGCTGACTCGTGAACAGGGTCGAACGCCGGTCGTGACGATCCTCGACGATCTCGAGCAGATCGTGTTTTTCGGATTTCGCGAGCGGTTTGATGCCAAAGTCGTCGAGGATCAGCAGATCGGTCTTGGCGAGCGCGACGAGCCGTTTGCCGAACGAGCCGTCGGCGCCGGCGATTCTGAGCTGATCGAGAAGCCGCGGAACGCGTTCGTAGCGGACGCTCAATCCCAGTCGGCAGGCCTGGTTGCCGAACGCACAGGCGAGCCACGATTTGCCGGTGCCGGTCAGTCAGGTAAAGTGCAGATTGTGCCGGCGCCGGACCCGACGGGCGTTCACGGAACCAATCAGGGATCGCAGGCGACGACCACATATGACTTCAATACGGGACTTCCGCTTTCGGTGACGAACGATCTCGGGCAGACTACCAAGACCGAATACGACGATCCGCTGCTTCGTCCGACGCGGGTTTATCCGTTCAATTTCACCGCGCCGGAATCGCAGAGCATTTACGACGATGTCAACCGGACCGTGAAGGTCAGAAAACAGATCGACGAAACCCATTGGGATGAAGCGACGTCCTTCATGGACACGCTCGGGCAATTGAAGCGGGTCGATGAGCCGGACGCTTCGAACCAACTCGGGGCGATCGACGATCCCAATCAGTACACCGTTTACGGCTATGACGTGCTGAACAACCTGCTCACCGTCAGTCAGGGCGTCCAGACGCGCACTTTCGTTTACGACGCGCTGTCGCGTTTGAAATCGGCGGCAAACCCCGAATCGGGAACGATCCTGTACGCCTACGATCCGAACGGCAACCTGACTTCAAAGACGGATGCCCGCACGATCACGACGACCTACGTTTACGACGCTCTGAACCGTTTGACCGAAAGAACGTACGACGACAACGCGACGCTTCCCGTTTATTACGCCTACGACAATCTCTCGCACGCCAAGGGGCAACTGATCAAGGTCGTCACCGGATCCGGATCGACGCCGTTCTCGGTTGCTGAAAACACCGAGTTCGACGACTTCGGCCGCGTGAAAAAAGGCCGGCAGACGACGGACGGGTTCGTTTACAATGAGATGGAGTACACGTACAACCTTTCGGGCGCGCTTCTCGAAGAGAAATACCCGTCGGGAAGGGTTGTCAGGAACGTGCTCGACGCGGAGGGCGATCTGAAGACGGTACAAAGCCAAAAGAATGCGAATCAGGCATTCTGGAACTACGCGAACCATTTCACGTACACGCCCG
>JAKOSS010000243.1 GCA_029777145.1 Acidobacteriota bacterium
GTACTCCATTGTCATACATCGGATATACCTCGAGACTGCCCTCGACGAGTTCGCGGCGCGGCTTGTAGCTGAGTTTGCATAGTCCGTCGCGGATGCTCTTGGTGAATTCCGACTTCGATCGTGTGACGCCCGACTGATCGTGATAGAACTCGAAATCGTCACTGACCAGTGCCTCGAACTGCGCGATGTCGCACTTGTTGAATCCGACGTCAAAGAGCAATGAATCACGCGATTTCAGCGTTTTGAACAGCTTGGAATCATGTTTTTCCTGCGCGAAGGCGGTCGAGGCGAGCGCGATAAAGATCATCAAAAATGCGATTTTTGTATTCACAGTTTTGAATGAACGGGCCCGATCCGCCGTTTGTTGCATCATTCAGCACAACGTCGGATCATTTCCGCTGCAACTTCACCACTTTCTGACTCCCGAATGTCGGTAAACGTCCGGAAATCAGATAATTGCCGGCCAACGTGTTGCCCTTGAGCTTGGCATCAAGATAGGCAAGAGAGTACGAAGCAAGCCACTGCGAGAAGATCGGATAATCAGCGTTTTCGAGATTGAAAGTCGTGTGTTCCGCCGCCGGATGGTTGATGTACAGTTCGTACTTTTGGCCGGACGGCACCGACTGGAACACGTTGCGACGATTGACCGGGTTATCAGGTCCGGCGTAATCCGAGGCGCCGGTCGCGATCAGTACCGGCCGCGTAACCTCACGCCACGAGTCTGCCTTCAAGCCGAACTCCGACGCCGCCATCGGCGAGAGCGCGAGAAAGACCTTCGGCAGCGGATTACTGAAGCTGACATCTGTAAATGAGTCCGAAAACCTGAGTCTGGTGCCGGCAAGCGTCATCGCCGTCGTCGAGCCGTACGACCATCCGGCAACGGCGATCCGATCGCGGTCGATACGGTTGTTCAACTCGGGAAAAGTCGCCTCAAGGAAATCGAGCGAACCGAGGACGACATTGGCGTCGCGCGGCCGATAGAGCGATCCCATCGGAAAATTGTTCCCGCATTCGCCCGGTGACGTGACTCCGAACTCGAGACACGCCGCCGCAAGTTGCTCCAGTGACCAAAAATGGCTCATATGGATGACGATGTAGCCATCGCGCGCCAGCGTCCGGCCCCAAGTTTCGTTTTGCACGCGGCCATTTTCGTCGGGGCCGCCGCCGTGCGACCAAAGGATCAGCGGGAGCGGTCCGGTCGTTCCGCGCGGATAGCGGATGCGGACCGGCACGTCGCGATGCTGCTGGTTGGGAACCACGGTGTCGATAAAGCAGGTCGACGCATCACAGTCCGGGAACGCTGTCGAAGGACGGTAAAGAAACGGGCTGTTCGCGATCGTTATCTGCCCAAACGCGGCCACGGGAAAAACAAGGAGTGCAAGTATGATCAGTAAGCGTAAGATTTCCATCCGCCAAAAAGTAACACGAAACGGGGTTCAATGTCCCAAATTCAATCAATACTCGACGGTGGCGATGGCTGGGATTTCAAGAACCAGACCGAATGCAGAAGCGTACAAGGGAATATGGTAGATCCAATTTATTGTCCGAGTTGCGGGTCGAGCGATCAAACGCCCAACTCGTATTGCCGAAGATGCGGGGAAATGCTGCCGGACGTCGTGACAAAAAAACGCAAGCGCCGTTTTCGCGGCCCGGTTCGGGAGCGGAAGATCCGGCGGATCAGGATCATTCAGGTGCTTACGATATTGTTGATGATATCGTCGATCGACATTGTGCTGAGCATTCTTCGCGGCGAAGACAACCGGGTCATGCTTGCATTTGCGGTCATTTACTTTCTACTCGTCATGGTCTTCCAGATCATCACCCTTTTCAGCACGCGGAATCTGATCGCAAAATCGGGTGAAACAGAAGTGACGAAAGGGAAGAATGGCGAAGGACAGTTCGAGCCGTACCGTTCACCGGAGCTAACGCCGGGTTCACCGGATTATGCACATTCAAGCGTGGTCGAAGGGACGACGGAATTGATCGAACCGTCACAATCGAAACGAGGGCCGACCACCGATCCGCTGACATTATCCTTTGACGCTTGATAAAAAGGTCTGCCGGCGTCAGAAATCACATCGAAACTCAACCCTACGGATA
>JAKOSS010000244.1 GCA_029777145.1 Acidobacteriota bacterium
CAACGACGCGCTGTTCGCGCACGTCCAGAACGGCCTCGTCGAACCGCGCGATGCGTACATCAAGGCCGTCGACAAGACCGGCTTTGAGACGCTCCTGACGAGAGGCGGCTTCAAGATCTAACGATCTTCATTCCAAAAGTCCAACGGCCTGCGGCCGATTCCAGATTCCAAGATACTCAAAATACGGGGTGTCGATTCCGCTTGTCGGGTCGCGCGTTTCCTGACTATTCAGAGAGGCCAGTCGCCTCGGCATTCGACCAATCGCAGATTCCAAATCGAAAATCGCAAATGGCGAGGCCGCCTTTAGCGGTTGATTTCCGAACACCTTGGGCCCGGTCGACAACAAGTCGCGGAGCGACGGCAGCGATAACGCATTTGGGAATCGGGATTTCGGATTGCGGAATTCGATTCGGAGCGATCGACGACATTCATCCAGCGCTGGATCCATTCGTCAACAAGTCGCGGAGCGACGGCATCGTGTAGCCGTGGACGTCAGTCCACGGGAAGACGCACGCAAGACTTCCGAGTCGCGTCAGCGACGGGACATTTGGGAATTGGGGAATTCGGATCTGGGGGTTCGGCAATTTGCATGAGTTGCGCGTTCACGCGCGATCCGCGTTTGGCGAAGGGGATCGCCGGATCTCGGATTTCTGAGGAAAGCGGGCGCAGAGCGCCTCTTCCTGACCTGCGAATGTGTTTGTAAAGTTGGGTGAAATTAATCGCCGCCAACTCCGTTGGGATTGCCGATATTGGATTTCGGATTTTGGCATCGGGACTTGATATTAACCCAGTCGCAAATCCAAAATCGAAAATCGCAAATGGAGAGGCCAATCCAAAATCCAAAATCAAAAATCCAAAATCGGCTAGCGACGCGCTTTTTGCGAGGTGTTCGCCATCGTCAACGTGCGGAGCACGCGTCGTGTCGATAGCACCATATGGAGGCGAAGCGGACCCAAGGGGAAAGGGCGAGCGGGTGCTCGGGGGAGTGGGAGAGAAGTGGTGAAATTCGCGGAATTCGCGGCCGGTGCAATTCGTCTGACAGGGGTCGCGTGTTTCACACGCTCCTTGAAAAATGTTCGAATGCCCGTCACCAGGTTCCGCCTCGCGGCGTCACCCGGTGCTATCGACAAATCGCGTGCTCCGCACGCTCGGAGACCGAGAAGATGCCGACCCTCAGAGGCCGAAGATCCGCCGCAACCTGGGACTGCCGATTTCGGATTCTGCGATTGCAGGGCTGCAAAGTGGCATTTGATCAATCGCAATTCGCAGGTCCGGAATAAATCAATACTCGAATCGTTGCCCCCTGGGGCGAGCAATCGCTCGATTCATCCCCCCTAAGCTGCGTTCGCCAAGACAGCGATGCACTGAATAACAAGGAAAGTCACGTCTTAGAAAGTCAAGATAATCAGCTTCTTTCCGTATCGCTGAAGAGACCACGAATTTGAGTTTTCGCTATTTTTCACGATCGAATTCAAGGTGTCCCGTACCTTCACGTCTTTGAGTCGCAGCTCGTTGATCTCTTTGAGGTACCGGATGCCGGGCGGATCCAGAGCAAACAAAGCCGTATCGTTTGATTCCAAGAGTTGGGAAACATTCGGAAGTGTCGCGATGTAAGAACGCATTTCAGATGTGCTTCGACCCTTCCCCGGCTCAAAACGCTCGACCGATGTCTCAAGGAGCGATGAAATCAATGAATCTCGATGGCCGCTCGGCGTCAGCATCAAGACCCCGTCAGTGATTTCCCATCGATACCTCTTGTCAAGCTTAATCAGTTCATCGAGGGCTGCTGAAAGCGGGGTCGATTTGAAGTCAACCGTGAGTTTCTCGCCGGACTCACAATTCGGATCGATCTCAATTCCAAGCGGGATTCCGAAATCGCCGGACAATCGAAACACGATTTCTTCAAAGCTCAGTTTCGAGTATGCTGCATTGATCTCGGCCGGCATCTTCTTTTCTGCAACCGTTTGGCAGACCGCAGTAGCCGCGAAACCGAAAATTAAGGTCACGAGCGTGAAAATGATTTTTGCTTGGTTCATTGCTTCGTGCCTCACGTTCGAAGTGCTCGCCGAAGGGTTCGTGACCGTGTTCGAGACGCTGATCGTCGTCGTGTTCGCGGCGTCGAACGTCCTGTTCCCGTAACGGTCGTAGTTGAACGTCTGTTTCCAGTTGGTCGTCGAGCCGATCTTCTCTTCCGCCGATTTCAGGCGATTGAGATCGTCGTAGGTGTAGGTCTGCTCGTAGGCCTCGGAAAGTCCGGCGAAGGTGATCTTCTGGCTCCGCAGACTGCCGTTGTCCTTCACCGGTCCTTCGGCGACCTCAATCCGAAATCCAAAATCCCAAATCCAAAATGCGATGATTCCCATTTGCCGTTCCCGAGTCTGTAAGAAAAGCGCATAGTGCATAGTGCAAAGTTGCTTCCGGCCACTCTGCACTATGCACTTTGCACTTTGGCGCTTCTTCCTACTCAAACGGCTTTAATTGCTCATTGATCTTCTTGAGGTCGCCGACGACGACGATCGTCATCTTGTCCTCGGTCAGGTACTTCTTCGCCATTGATTGCACGTCGGCCGCGGTGACCGCCGTGATGTTCTTCACGTAGTTGTCCAGATAACTCTTCGGCAATTCGTGATAGTTCATCATTTCGAGCTGTCCGATGACCCCGAATCGCGACGAATTTTGGAGCACGTACAGGCCGACCATGTTGTTCTTGATCCCTTGCAGTTCATCAGCGCCGACAGGTTCGTCACGCATCCGCTTGATCTCGAAAAGGATCTCCTTGATCG
>JAKOSS010000245.1 GCA_029777145.1 Acidobacteriota bacterium
AAGAATGCGGACGAGTCGACGTCGGAGATCAACTCGCTCGAAAACCTGCGTCTCCTGATGGACCAGCTCGACCAGTACAACCGCGACGGCGCGCCGATCAAAATGCGGATGGGGCTGTATTCGGGTGACCGGATCTATACCGAACGACTGCTTCCGATCTACTACACGGCCGTCAGCCGGCGCTTCATGGATCCGACCCGGCGCCGGATGGAAGAGGAGATGAAGAAGTTCGTCACGAGTCCGCCGATCAAGGATCCGAAACAGCTTTCGGCCGAAGAAGAGACATTTCTCGGGGCGAATTACGATCTGCTGAAGGCGTATCTGATGCTTACCGACGAGTATCGCGACAAGGCGAACGAGACGGATGTTTACAATACGCTCAACAAATACTGGTTTGAATCGTCGAAGCTTCCCGAGAGCCTTCAGACTGACGCCGAAAAACAGCTGAAATTTTACGCGCGGCAGGTCGATCGTACCGAGGGTGTCGATCGCTTCCCCCGGTTCCAGCCAAACGGCAATCTCGTCACCGAAGTTCGGAACAAGCTCAAGGCGTTTCCCGCGGAGCAGCGTTATTACCGGCGGAAGGTGACCGAGATCTCGAAGGAACTCGATGCCAAGAAGATCATGTCCGTCGATGCGATCCTTCAGCGCGAGGGAGGCGTCACGGGGATCGTTACCGGCGATTACACGGTGCCCGGCGCGTACACGGTCGAAGGTTTCAAGGAGATGGAGAAGGCGATCGCGCTTTCGTCCACCGAGCTTGCCGGTTGCGACTGGGTTATCGAAGAGAAATGCGACGCCGTTTCCGAGGTCAGCAAGGTTGCGCAGTCGGCCGACGGCGGCAAGATCCGCGAACGGTATTTCCGCGACTACTCGGATAAATGGAAGACGTTCGCGAAGAGCCTTCGCGTCAAACAGTTCAGGAAAGAGAATTCGAGCGAGAACGATCGGGTTTCGGCGAAGGATGCGCTGTCGGCGCTCTCGTCCGCGAGTTCGCCGCTGAAGATCCTGCTGATAGAGATCTCAAAGAACACGAATCTTGCGGGCGGCTCGCCGCAATCGCAGGGTTGGTGGGACTGGTTCACGAGTTTCTTCAGTTCGGATACGATGCCGACGACCGGAGCCGGTTCGCAGGTCGTGATCGATTTTCTGCCGCTGACGACCTTTGTCCGCGCCGACAGCAAGGACAAGAAGTCGCCGATCGACGAGTACGGCTCGGTGATCGAGTCGGTTTCCGGGAAGTACAGCACGATGGTCGACGACAATCGGATCCCCGAACTGACCGCGATGCCGGAAGAAGAGCGCAACAAGCAGCTCAATCTGACGAACGCGACAACGTCGATCAACAACTCGACGAAAGGCTTCAACAAGGATCTGCCCTTTATCGCCGATCTTCTGAAGCAGCCGTTTGAGAATCTGAAGTCGTTGTTCGGCGCGGATACGATCAAACAGATCGCCGAGCTCTGGAAGTCCGAGGTCGTTCCGATCGCGCGCAAGGCCGAGGTCGGGTATCCGTTTGAGGAATCCGACAGCAACGCCGACTTTGCGAACCTGCGCGAGTATTACGCGAAAGGCAAGGGGCTGACGAAGTTCTACGACGAGAAATTGAAACGCTACTTTGACGGAACTCCGGGACAACTGAAGCTCAAAGATCCGCAGAACACGCCGTTCAGCCAGGACTTTGTCGATTACCTGAACAAGGCGCTGACGTTGCGGCAGTCGCTGTTCAGCAAGGGCGACGACGTGAAGTTCACGTACAATTTCGAGCTTCTGAATCCGTCGGATGCGGTCGTCGAGATCACGATCGACGGCGTCACGATCTCGTCGATCGACAAGCCGTCGGCGCCGATCGATTTTCCGGCGACCAGCGGCGGCGGCAGCGGCGTGATCATCAAGGCGCTCTCGTCCGGAACAACGACGACCTCCGGAACGACTTCGGCAAATTCGTCGCCGGCGCCCGTCAATCCAGTGCCGACCCCGGCAAAATCGAATACGTCCTCCGGCGACGAGAAACAGTTTCTCGGTCCGTGGGGTCTGTTCCGGTTTATGGCCGCGGCCGGAATGCAGAAGCAATCCGACAATGCATACAAGGTCTCGTACCGGTTAAAGAACGGCAAGGTCGTCGAGGCGAAGATCACGCCGTCGGGCGTCGACCCGTTCAACCGCGAGATCTACAAACTGCGGGCGCCGGAAAACATCTTGAGGTGAGAAATGAACGAAGCAAAAAGTCTCGTTGAATCGGGGAATCTGAAGGGCGCGATGGATGCCGCGCTTGCGTTCGTCAAGGCGCACCCGACCGATTACTCGGCGCGCATCTTCCTTTTCGAGCTCGCGTGTTTTGCGGGCGATTGGGACCGCGCCGGCCGTCAATTGGACGTGATCGGCCATCAGGATACGACGGCGATGGTCGGGTCGCTGATCTACAGGCAATGCATCGAGGCGGAGAAGAAGCGCGCCGATTACTTTGCAAAGGGATCGAAGCCGGAATTTCTGCAAACGCCGCCCGATTACATTTACGGACTCCTGACCGCCAACAACCGCCTTCGCGACGGCAAGCCGGACGAAGCGCGCGAGATCCTCGACACTGTCGAGTCGCAGCGACCGGCGTTCGCCTGCAAGGTCAACGGAAAGGATGTCGGCGACCTTCGCGATTTCAACGATCTGACGTCGGCGGTGCTCGAGGTCATCATCAAGGACAGCTACGTCTGGGTGCCGTTCGAGGAGATCGAGCGCATCGAGTTTTTCGAACGCAAATCGCTTCGCGACAATTTTTGGACGCAGGCGACGCTGGTGACGTCAAATGGGACGAACGGCGAGGTCTTCATTCCGGCGCTTTACAACGAATCGTGGAAGGCCGATGACGAGAACGTCCGGCTGGGCCGCGTGACTGATTGGCGGGACCTCGGGAGCGACATTTACGCCGGCGAGGGAATGAAGCTTTTCGCCGCCGGTTCGGAGAGTTTGCCGATCGTCGAAATTTCGTCGATCGAGTTCGTCAGTGAACTTGCGGCGGGCGAATAAGGGCGTTCGATCCCGGATGCGTTGAGCGGGCTCGCGGCTTCCGGTCTTTCGGCGTCGCAGTGTGATTTTTTGATTCGTAGAGCAACAAACGGAGTGGATCCATGGCAGAGTTCGAACCAAAACCGGCGGTTATCAACATTGAAGCGTTGCTGACGCCGATCTCCGAGGAAAATCCGTCGGGCGAGTACCTGAGGTATTCCGGCCTGTATGACGAGATCTCGGAAGCGCGCCGCGCCGACGACGTGCTCAATCAGGGCGAGTGGCAAACGGATTTCAAGATGGCCGACTTCAAGAAGGTCATCGAATTGGCCTCGGCGGCGATCGAGAAGGATTCAAAGGACCTGCAGATCGCGGCCTGGCTTTCGGAAGCGCTTGTCAAAGAACACGGATTCGTCGGGTTGCGCGATTGTCTGCGGATGATGATCGGCTTGCAGGAGACATTTTGGGACACCTGTCATCCGGTTATCGACGAGGGCGACATGGAAGGCCGCGCGAACGCGATCGCCTGGATGGAAGCGCAGGCCGGATTCGCGATCAAGCAGGCTAAGATCACCGGTTACAACGGTTACAGTTACATCGATTTCGAGGATTCGAAGACCTTCGACATCCCCGATAACCTTGAATTGCTCGATACCGCGGAGCAGCAAAAGTACAACGAGCTGCGTGCCCAGGCCGAGCGCGAGAATCGTGTTACCGCGAACAAGTGGCGCGCCGAACTCCAGCAAACGCGCCGCGCTTTCTGCGAAGAACTTAATTTTCTTATCGGAGAGTGCTGGACGGCGTATAATGACCTCAACAGGGTAATTGAAGAGAAGTTCGACCTTAACCAGGCGCCGGCGACGAATAATCTGAAAAAGGCGCTCGACGACGTGCACTCGCTCGTCAAGAAGATTCTCGAGGAGAAGCGTCTGGAGGAACCCGACGCCGAACCTGAGGTCGTCGAGGAAACAGTCGCCGCGGACGGAACCGTGGTCGTCAAAGGCCCCGCCGTCGCGACGGGCGCGATCCAGAGCCGGCAGGACGCCTTGAAACGGTTGAACGACGTCGCCGACTGGTTCAAAAAGAACGAGCCGCATAGCCCGATCTCCTACATCGTCGGCCGCGCCGTTAAATGGGGAAACATGCCGTTCGAGGTATGGCTGCAGGATGTCATCAAGGATGAGACTGTGATTTACAATCTTCGTCAAACGCTTGGATTCAACACCAACTTGCCGGATTCGTCGGATCAATAGCGCGAGGTACGAGAACGAAAGAACGATAAACCAAAACGAAAAGGAGCAGGAACAATGCCAAGTAAAGAGAGCATACAACACAAAATCGACCGCGTTCGCCCCCCGCGCGTCCAGATCACGTACGATGTGGAAGTTGGTGGAGCGATCGAGCTGAAGGAGTTGCCATTTGTCATCGGCGTCATGGGTGACTTTGTCGGGAAGCCTGAAGATCCGCTTCCGCCGCTCAAGAACCGCAAGTTCGTTGAGATCGATCCCGACAATTTCAATCAGGTCATGGCCGGCATGAAACCGCGTCTCGCTTACAATGTCGAGAACAAGATGCAGGATGACGGCAGCAAGGTCGGCGTCGAACTCAAGTTCAGCAACATTGAAGATTTTGAGCCGGACAACGTGGTGCAGCAGATCGATCCGCTGAGAAAGCTCGTCGAAGCGCGTCAGAAGCTCTCCGACCTGCGGTCGAAGATGGACGGCAACGAGAAGCTCGAGAACATGCTGAACGACATCATCGGCGACGCCGGCAAGCAAAAGGAGCTGAGCGATGCGCTTGGTTTGAATAAGGAGGAATAGTCATGGCAGACAAAGCAAAACAACAAGAAGCTCAAGCTCAGGAACAGGTTCAGGACGTTTCGCTGCTTGACCAGATCCTGACCGAGGGCCGGCTTGCCCGCGACGACTATCAGAAAGAGCAGGCGAAGGACATGATCGGCGAATTCGTCAATCAGGTCATGAGCGGCGAACTGACGATGTCAAAGAACATGGACGTCGCGATCAACGCGCGCATCGCCGAGATCGACCGCGTGATCTCCGCGCAGCTGAACGAGGTCATGCATCATTCGGACTTTCAGAAGTTGGAAGGATCGTGGCGCGGGCTCCATTACCTCGTCAAGAACAGCCTGACGGGACCGCAGCTGAAGATCCGCGTGATGAACGCGACCAAGAAGGAACTTCTGAAGGACTTCGAGCGGGCGCTTGAATTCGATCAATCGGCGCTCTTCAAGAAGATCTACGAAGACGAATACGGAACGTTCGGCGGCGCACCCTACGGCGCGATCATCGGCGACTACGAATTCGGCAATCATCCGCAGGACCTGGCGCTGCTCGAAAGCCTGTCGCAGGTTGCGGCGGCGGCCCACGCGCCGTTCATCAGCGCCGCTTCGGCCGACATGTTCGGCTGGGACGAGTTCTCGCAGATGACCGAGGTTCGCGACATCTCGAAGATCTTCGACACGACGATGTACGCCAAATGGCGCAGTTTCCGCGATTCGGAAGATTCGCGTTACGTCGGTCTGACGCTGCCGCACGTCCTCGGACGCGTTCCGTACGGCGCGGCGACGAAGCCGACGGAGTCTTTCAACTTCGAAGAAGACGTCGACGGTACGGATCACAAGAAGTACCTTTGGTCGAATGCCGCCTACGCGATGGCGACACGTCTGACCGAGGCCTTCTCGATGCACGGCTGGTGCGTCGCGATCCGCGGTGTCGAGGGCGGCGGTCTTGTTGACGGGCTCCCGACCCATACGTTCGAGACGGACGAAGGCGAAGTCGCGATGAAGTGTCCGACGGAAGTCGCGATCACCGATCGTCGTGAGAAGGAATTCTCGGACAACGGCTTCATTCCGCTCGTTCACTGCAAGGGAACCGATTACGCCGCGTTCTTCGCGACCCAGTCGGCCAACAAAGCGAAAAAGTACGACACCGACGCGGCCAACGCGAACGCTCGTTTGTCATCGCAGCTTCAGTATATTTTTGCGGTCTCGCGATTCGCACACTATCTGAAGTCGATGATGCGCGACAAGATCGGTTCGTTCATGTCTCGCAAGGAGGCTGAGATCTTCCTGAATCGCTGGATCAGCAAGTACGTTCTTGAGAACGACGTTGCCCCGGCGGCCCAAAAGGCGAAATACCCGCTGCGGGAAGCTCGGGTGGACGTCTCCGAAATTCCCGGCAAGCCCGGCTGCTATCGCGCCGTCGCATTCCTGCGACCGCACTTCCAGCTGGACGAGCTTTCGGTTTCGCTGAGACTTGTTGCCGAACTTCCGCCGCCTGCTAAGTAGCCTGAAATCAACGAGATAGAGAATTTTTCTCGAATTTCGGCAAAAGCAATACGGTGCTGCGTCTTACATACGAAGCGAGAGGTAAGACTCGGAATCATTGATAAACAGGAAGGATCGGATCGCGCAAAGCTTCGTTGAGGCGATCCACCACAATTGAGTTAGAAAGGAGCAAGATATGGCACAGGCTGATTACTATTTGAAGGTCGATACGATTGAAGGCGAATCGGATGCAGTGGGTTTTGAAAAGCAGATGCAGATCGAATCATGGTCGTTTGGTGCGACCAACTCGGGTTCGGCGGTACAGGGAACCGGTCTCGGCGTCGGCAAAGTGAGTCTTCAGGATTTCCACTTCGTCGTCCAGAACGGCAAGGCTTCCCCGCAGCTTTTCCTGGCTTGCGCGAAGGGCAACCACATCCCGCAGGCGATCCTGAGCTGCCGCAAGACGGGTGGTGACGGCAATCCGTACACCTACACGAAGGTCACCTTCGGCGACATTGTGATCTCGTCGTTCCAGACGGGCGGTTCGAACGGAAGCACGATCCTTCCGATGGAGCAGATCTCGTTCAACTTCACGAACATTACGTTCGAGTACTTCCAGCAGAAACCGGACGGTACGGTCGCGCTGACGAACACGACGAGCTACGACATCAAGAAGGTCGAAGGCTCAGGCGCCTAGTTCGCAAAACACGGTCACGGCCGGATCCGATCCGGCCCGACCGATTCGAAGAAGTCAAAAAACGCTGTACCGTCACTCGGTCATGGGTGACGGTACATTTATCTTTTTTGCGTCATGTCGCGAATCGATAACGAAATCCGGGTGACACCGTCGGTCCTTGACCGGCTGCTCGACTTTGAACCTGATGTTTCGCGTGAGGCGCCCAAGTCACGTTCGAAATCGCTCCGTGAGCTAAAGCTGTCCGTACGGCGCGACCTCGAATGGCTCCTCAACACGCGGACCGTGCACGTCGAGATCGACGAACGCCTGCAAGAGATCAAGAAATCGGTCCTGACCTACGGATTGCCCGACATCACCGGCATCAGCGCCAAGAATCAAAACGAGCAGAAGCGACTTACAAAGGCGATCGAGAACGCGATCCGGATGTTCGAACCGCGTTTTATCGACGTCAATGTGTCGCTCGAACCGGTGAATCAGGTCGACCGGTCGCTCCGCTTCCGGATCGAAGCGAGACTCAATATCGAACCGACGCCCGAGCCGATCGCGTTCGATACCGTGCTCCAACTCGGAAGCGGCGACTTCGAAGTTCGCGAAAAGTGACGCGAAGCTTAAATTTTGTCGGAACTTCAACTAAAATAAGGACATGCGCGACGAACTGCTGGGTTTTTACGAACGCGAGCTCATCTTCTTGCGAAGGATGGGAGCGGAGTTTGCGCGCAAATACCCGAAGATCGCGGCGCGGCTTCAGCTCGAAGACGAGAAGATCGAAGATCCGCACGTCGAACGGATCATCGAAGCCTTCGCGTTTCTGGCCGCGCGGATCGGCCTAAAGCTCGACGACGAGCTCCCGGAGATCACCGAAAGCTTCATCAATGTCGTCTATCCGCACTATTTGGCGCCGATCCCGTCGATGGCGATCGCGCAGTTCTCATTCGGATCGCCCAACGACAAGCTGACCGCGGTGCAGAAACTCGCGCGCGGATCCAAGCTCAATTCCAGGCCGGTTGACGGGACGCCGTGCCAATTCCGCACCGGATACGACGTCAATCTTTACCCGCTTGAGATCCAATCGGCGGCACTCGAGTCGCCGGCTCCGAAAGACGGTCGCGGCCGGTTTACGGAAGCGTCGATCCGGATCGGCGTCCGATGTTTCGGCAACGCGAATCTCCATGAGATGCGCGTCGGCGACACCGGCGAGCCGCCCGAATTCCTGCGTTTCTATCTGAACGGCGATCCGCAGCTCGTGTTTCCGCTCTACGAGTTGCTGCTCAATCACTCGACGACCGTTGAGTTTCAGCCGCGCGACACGCCGCTTTCGAGCAAGTCGCTGAAGACTCTTTCGAACATTCAGCTGCGCCTGCCGGATCCGGTGGTTCTGCCCGCGTCCGAATCGATCCGTCAGGTCGGCTTCAGCGAGGACGATTCGCTTCTGCCGTACACGAAACGATCATTTCCGGGCTACCGATTGCTCACCGAGTACTTCGCGTTTCCGTACAAATTCCTGTTCGTCGATGTCTACGGGTTGGACAAAGCGATCGGCTCGAAGTTCGGAAGTCATTTCGATCTCGTCATCAATCTCAAGGACGTTCTGCCGCCGAAGGCGCCGGTAACGGCCGAAACGTTTCGGCTCGGATGCACGCCGATCATCAATCTCTTTTCGCGGATGGCGGACCCGCTTTACCTTTCGCAGCAGAAGTACGAGTACCACGTGATCCCGGACGTGCACCGGCAGCTGACGACCGAGGTTTACTCGATCGACGACGTCATCACGTCGGACCCGAAGACCAACACGACCCGCGAATTCTCGCCGTTCTACTCGCTGCGGCACGCTTACGGCGAGCAAATGGAAAAGAGTTTTTGGTACGCGGCACGGCGCGACTCGCAGCGCGACGACGACGAGGGGACCGAAATGTACATGTCGCTCGTGGACATGAACTTCAATCCGCGTGTTCCAGCCGTCGAGGTGCTGAACGTTAAAACGACTTGCACCAACCGCGATCTTCCGGCGCGTCTTCCGTTCGGCGGCCGCGAGGGCGATTTTGAGGTCGAGGGAAGCGGATTGCTCTCGAAAGCGCGGTGTCTGACGAAACCGACGGAGACGATCCGCCCGGCGCGACGCCGATCGCTGCAGTGGCGGCTGATCTCGCATTTCAACCTGAATTATCTGTCGATCGTCGAGAACGTGAACGGGACACCGGAAGCACTGCAGGAGATACTTCAGCTCTATAATTTCGACGACTCGGCCGTCGCGCGGCGCCAGATCCTCGGGATCACGGGGATCAATACCCGAAAGGTCGTCCGCCGGATCGGCGATCATATCGGCGCGGGTTTCGTCCGCGGCATGGAGACGACGCTGACATTCGACGAAGAGCAGTTCGTCGGCAGCGGAATGTTTCTTTTCGCATGCGTCCTTGAACGTTTCCTCGGCCTCTATTCGTCGCTGAATTCGTTCAACCAGATGATTCTTCGAACCGAGCAGCGCGAGGAAGACGTCAAGATCTTCCCGACGCGCACCGGCGAACAAGCGCTCTTGTGATTTGGGATTTGGGATTTGTGAATTCGGATTGCTCTTAGGGCTCCAAATTCGGTTGATCTGAACATCGCAAATCGCAAATCGCAAATCCGAAATCGAAAATGGAAAGCCTTCCTCTAAATCAGGAACTTGCCGACGAGCCTTACCGCTTTGAGTTCTTCCAGGCGGTTCGGCTGTTCGAGAATCTATATCCCGAGCGCAAGGCGGTCGGCGGCGACGCGTTGCCGCATGAGGAAGCGGTCCGTTTTCGTTCCCGCCTCGGACTTTTCTTTCCCGCGAGCGAGGTCCACGAGATAAAGCAGTCGTTCGATGAATTCTCGGAAACCGAAAAGACCGAGATGTTCGTGAACTTCATGGGGATGGTCGGAATCAACGGCGTGATGCCGATCCATTACACCGAATTGATCATGGACCGTGCGCGATACCGTGACACGGCGATGTGGTCGTTCCTCGATATCTTCACGCATCGGTCCGTATCGTTGTTCTTCCGCGCGTGGGAAAAGTACCGATTCCCGGTCAAGTACGAGCGCGGAAACGATGACTTTACGACTTATCTTTTTGATATCGTCGGACTCGGAACCGCCGGTCTGCGGGGCCGGATGGATATCGAAGACGAATCGTTGCTTCCGTACTCGGGACTGATCGCCCAGAAACCTCATTCGGCGGTCGCGCTCGGCAACATCCTGAGCGATTACTTCGGGGTTCCGGCAAAAATCCTCCAGTTTTTCGGTCAATGGTTAGACTTGGACAAAGCGAGCATCTCGCGGCTCGGCACGGCGAACAACGTGCTCGGGCAAACTGCCATTCTCGGGACCAGGGTCTGGGATCAGCAGTCGAAGTTTCGTATCGTTTTCGGTCCGCTAACATTCAAACAGTTTCAGGGGTTCCTGCCGAACGGGACGGCCTACAAACCGATGAAGGCCATCGTCAAGTTCATGAACGGGACCGACTTTGATTTCGATGTCAGGCTCGTGCTGAAGGCGAAAGAGGTTCCCGGCACGGTCCTGACCACACGTGCGAAACGCAAACCGTACCTCGGTTGGACTTCGTTTCTGAAGACGAAGCCGGTGAAGGCCGATGACGATCAGGTCGTACTTCAGATCAGCAGTTGAAACGGACTTATCAGCAAAGGAGTGAGGAAATGAACGTAAATTTGAAATCGCTTGTGGGCCGGCTGAACGATACATGCCGCGGCGCGCTCGAGCTTGCCGCCGGACTTTGTATGTCGCGGACCAATTACGATGTCGAGATCGAGCATATTCTGGCCAAGATACTCGATCAGGATGACACCGATCTGCACCGGATATGCCGCCATTTCGAGGTCAACGTCGATCGTCTGACGAAGGACGTCGAGACGTCGTTGAACCGTTTGAAAACCGGAAACTCGCGCAATCCCGGACTTTCCGATCGTCTCCCGCGCTGGTTTCAGGATGCCTGGCTCGTTGCGTCCGTGGGCTTCGGCGAGTCGCGCGTCAGGTCCGGCCATCTGATCCTCGCCCTCCTCGGCAACGAGGGGACGGCACGGATCGCCCGCGACATCTCGCGTGAGTTCAGTCATATTTCGGTCGAGACGCTTGAGCAGAAACTCAGTGAGATCACCGCCGATTCGAGCGAGGGCCGCGAGGCGATGGCGCTTGGCGAGACCGGCGGAGTTTCCGGCGGAGCGCCAATCGCGTCCGGCGTTCCCGGAAAGACGAAGGCTCTCGATCAGTACACCGAAGACCTGACCGCGAAAGCGGCGGCCGGCAAGATCGATCCGATCCTCGGCCGCGACTTCGAGATCCGCCAGGTGATCGACATTCTGACGCGCCGCCGGCAGAACAATCCGATCCTGACCGGCGAGGCCGGTGTCGGAAAGACGGCGGTCGTCGAAGGATTCGCGCTCCGCATTTCGCAGGGCGACGTTCCGGAGCCGTTGAAAAACGTCGCCGTCCGGACGCTCGATCTCGGACTTCTGCAGGCCGGCGCGGGCGTCAAGGGCGAATTTGAGAACCGGCTGAAATCGGTGATCGACGAGGTCAAGGCTTCTCCGAAACCGATCATTCTCTTCATCGACGAAGCGCACACGATGATCGGCGCCGGCGGCCAGGCCGGTCAGAACGACGCGGCGAATCTGCTCAAACCGGCTCTGGCGCGCGGTGAACTCAGGACGATCGCGGCCACGACGTGGGCCGAATACAAGAAATACTTCGAAAAGGACGCGGCGCTCGCGCGGCGCTTCCAGGTCGTCAAGGTCGAAGAACCCGATGAGGAGAAAGCGGTCGCGATGATGCGCGGTATCGCCGGCATCATGGAAAACCATCACGGCGTGCGGATCCTCGACGAAGCGATCGTCGATTGCGTCAAGCTGTCGCATCGCTACATTACCGGCCGCCAGTTGCCGGACAAGTCCGTTTCGGTGCTCGATACGGCCTGCGCTAAGGTCGCCATCGGCCAGGGCGCGACGCCGGCTCCCGTCGAGGACGTGACACGGCGGATCCAGCAGCTGACGTCGGAGATCGACGCGCTTGAACGCGAACAGGTGACCGGCGCCGATCATTCCGAGCGGCTCGGTGAACTGACCGCGAAGCGAACCGCCGCCGAAACCGAACTCGCCGCTTTGAACGAGCAGTGGGAAAAGGAGAAGGATTATGTCGAGAAGATCCGGAACATCCGGCTGAAACTCGAAATGTCGCGGCTCGACAAGATCGTCGCGCCTGCCGGCGAGCCCGCACCCGACGGCGAGGCTGCTGAGGCCGCACCCGTTGTTGAGGTTGCGGGCGATGGCGAATCGGCTGCCGCGGCGGCAGTCGCACAAGCCGTCGAGGAGGCTCCGGTTGAAGAATCGAAGCCGATCGACGTCGAGTTTCTCAAGGGTGAACTCAAGAAATTGAACGACGAACTGACCGCGCTCCAAGGCGAGAATCCGCTGATGGCGCCGGTTGTCAACAGCCAGGCGGTAGCGGAGATCATTTCAGGCTGGACTGGAATTCCGATCGGAAAGATGGTCGCCGACGAGATCAACGCGGTTCTCAATCTGCGCCAAACGCTCGGCGAACGCGTACTCGGACAGGATCACGCGCTCGAAGCGATCTCGCAAAGGATCCGCACGTCACGCGCGGGCCTGACCGATCCGAAACGGCCGATCGGCGTCTTCCTGCTCGTCGGAACATCCGGTGTCGGAAAGACCGAAACCGCGCTCGCGCTGGCCGACACGCTTTACGGCGGCGAACGCAACCTGATCTCGATCAACATGAGCGAGTATCAGGAAGCACATACGGTCTCGAGCCTGAAGGGATCGCCTCCGGGATATGTCGGTTACGGCGAGGGCGGCGTTCTGACCGAAGCCGTGCGACGCAAGCCGTATTCGGTCGTGCTGCTCGACGAAGTCGAAAAAGCGCATCCCGACGTCATGGAGTTGTTCTTCCAGGTGTTCGACAAGGGCGTGCTTGAGGACGGCGAGGGCCGCGAGATCGACTTCAAGAACACGATCATCCTGCTGACCTCGAATGTCGGAACCGACACGATCATGAAGCTTTGCGCCGATCCCGATACGAAACCG
>JAKOSS010000246.1 GCA_029777145.1 Acidobacteriota bacterium
CCGCCGGCGATCACGCTTCCGCTCGATTCGCGGATCAGCGTCCGCAATTGCCGCGAAGCGCCCGACGGCAGGAAAAGCAGATCGAGCGCTCCCGTCGAACTCAGCCGCGCGATATGGTTGCGTCTCGTCGTTCCGAGGTAATTGAAGTTTCCGCCGACGATCAGACTGCCGTCAGGTTGGAGACTTACCGCGTAAAGCCGCAGATCCGAACTGTTGTCCGACGTGAATGTCGGCGGCGCGAACGAAGCGTCGGGTGAACCGTCCGTATTTCGCCGCGTGATGGCCGCCGGCGAACCCGCACCGAGCGTGCAGACAAACCTGCCGTCGGGCTGGATCAGGAACTTGTCGACGCTCGAGATACCGGTCGCGGTGAACGTCTGGTCCAGACTTCCGGTCGATTCGAGCCTCACGAAATTCGACCGGTTGAATCCGTCGACGCCGGTGAACGCTCCGCCGGCGACGATCTTCCCGCCCGAAAGCTGGATCGCCGAATAAACGGTTCCGCTCGAGATCGTCGCCGTGAACGTGCCGTCGAGCGCGCCCGTGTCGCTCAATCGCGCGAGACGCAGAGCGGCACTGCCGTTGACCGTCGTGAACCCGCCGAAGATCAGTATCTTGCCGTCCGATTGCAGCGAAACGCCCTTGACCGAACTCACGGTCGGGGCGAACCCGCCGTCGAGACTTCCGTTCGTGTTCAGGCGCGCGACGCCTCCCTGCGTGACGCCGTTGAAGGTCGAGAACGAGCCGGCGGCGATCACCTTGCCGTCTGACTGAATCGCAAGGCTCGTCGGCGCCGAGCTGAATCCGGTGCCGGGATCGAACGACGCATCGAGCGTGCCGTCGGTGTTGAGCCTTCCGATCGACGGCCGCGCAACGCCGTTCAGTTGCGTGAACGTTCCGGAAACGATGAGCTTCCCGTCCGTTTGAAGAGCCTGCGCGTAAACCTCCGCGCGTACCGTGAGGTTCGGCGTGAACGCCCCGTCGATCGGCCCGTCGGCTTCGAGCCTGTAGAAACGATAAAGATTCGTGCCGTATCGGCCGGCGACGAGGATGCGGCTCGAGGCGTCGAGCGCGAACCTGTTCGTGATCTCGATGATCGACGCCGGGTGCGTGAACGTGTTGTCGACGGCGCCCGTCGAGGTCAGCCGCACGAGCGCGCTCGTGTTCGTCGTCAGGATCTTTCCGCTCGGGAGAACCTTTGTATAACCCCCGACCGGCCCGACGCCAGTCACTTCGAAACCGAGATCGACGTTGCCCGCCGGCAGAAGCCGTGCATAGCCGTTGCGCGCGACGCCGTTGACCGACGTGAAGACTCCGGCGATCACGATCGCGCCGTCAGCCTGCCGCGAGATCGAACCGACGCTCGTCGTCAGCGATCCGGAGAAAGTCGGCACTTCCCACGACGGGCTGACCGATCCCGACGACGTGTATTTCTTCAAGGTCACCGACGAACCGACGCCGCTCGAGGTGACGATCGACATGAAGAAGTCGCCGTTGCCGTCGAGCTCGAAGGCGCCGATGCTGCCGCGGATCAGCTGTCCGCCGTCGTAACCGATCTGGGTGAATGTCGGATCAACGCTTCCGTCGGTATTGAGCCGGACGAGATAACCTGCGTGAAAACCGCCCGATACCTGACCGGAGATTGATGCGTACGACCTGTCGTCGCTTTCGACTCCGTAGAGGTCGGCGACGGACGCGGCGAAGGTGAATCCGGCAAAGGTGTTGTTGTACGAGGGATCGAGCGAACCGTCGGTGTTGAGCCTGATGACCTTCGCGCGGCCCGTCGAATCGGTTCCCGCGACGAGGAGTTTGCCGTCCGACTGAAATTTCACATTCGTCACGCCGGAACCGAGACATCCGCAATAGCTGAATCCGGTGTCGACCGAGCCGTCCGGATTGAGCCGCTGAACCTGGCCGAACCGACCGTCGACGGCGAGGTCGCCGCCCCAGATGATGATCTTGCCGTCCGTCGCGACCGTCTGGCCGGCGACGGAATCGAGCGCGATCGGCTTAGACGCGACCGGCGCGTAGTTCGGATCGACGTTCGCGATACCGAAACCGCTCACCGCGGCAAAAACCACGAACAACATGACCGGCAATGATCGGCTGAGTTTTGAACCAACGTATTTCATAGGAGCCCCCAACTTCTGCTCGAAAACTTCTTACCCGTTGCTAAGGAACGAACGAACCCGGCGTCGGCAGATCGGTCGAAGTGCCGAGCTGTGTCGCCGTAAACCCGTTTGTCGTTTGCATGATATACCAAACACCCGTCGACGGACGGTAAAGCGCGATGTCGGCCTTGCCGTCGCCGTCGTAATCGGCCGCGACCGGTTTGTCGTCCGACAATCCGAAACGGTTTATCGACGCCGTTCCGGTACTGCTGTTCTTGACGTACCAAACGCCGTCCGCCGCGCGGTAAACGGCGAGGTCGGTGCGTCCGTCGCCGTCATAGTCCGCCGGAACCGGCGCGTCGCTGGCGATTCCCCAATGTTCGACCTTCGCCTGTCCGCTCGAGCTCTGAACGTACCACCAGTCGCCGGTCGACGGTCGATAGATCGCGAGATCGGTTCTGCCGTCGCCGTCGAGATCCGCGACGACCGGCTTGTCGGCGGCCGCGCCGAACTGCTGGATCGCGATCGCGCCGGTCGATCCGAACCGGTACCAGACGTTGTTCGAGGGCCGGTGAACGATAAAGTCCGACCTGCCGTCGCCGTCGAAGTCGCCGGGCAGCGGAACGTCGCCGTCAAGCCCCCAATGGACGCTCAACTGCGTCGAGGTCGCCGAGGAAAGATACCACCAGTCGCCGCTCGACGGCCGGTAGATCGCGAGGTCCGTCTTGCCGTCGCCGTCGTAGTCCGCCGGAGCGAGAACGTCGCCCGCGCCGCCGAATTCGGACTCCCCGACGACGCCGTCCGAACTTCGCTTGACGTACCAGCGGTTCGTCGACGGGCGGAAGACCGAGACATCGGCCTTGAGGTCGCCGTCGTAATCGAATTTCGAGCCTCCCGCAGTCGCCGCAAAAAGCCTCACGAGCGAGATCCGCGGAAGGCCGTTGAAGATCGCGAACTCGCCGCCGGCGACGATCTTTCCGTCAGTCTGGATCAGCAGTGCCC
>JAKOSS010000247.1 GCA_029777145.1 Acidobacteriota bacterium
TGAAACAGCCAATTCGACCAACTGTTCATCCGTTAAGCTTTGCAACATCAACTCGTGTTCTCAAGGTACGCTTTCGCACGAGAATCTTATCAAACGTCGCCCCGGCCGCGTAGCCGGTCGTTCCGGCGCACAGTGTTTAGACGCGGAAGGCATCGCGAAAGTCGGAATTAATCGGAAATCAGATCAGTGCCGACGCGATATCGATCGCCGAGTTCGGGCACGCGAGGCGAAGCGCATTCCGGCGCATCGCGGCAAATCGCTCCGGATCGCCCGCAAGTTTGTCGATCTTGAATGCCAGCGCCGGAAGATTGTTGCACCGGATCGCGCAGCCTTCTTCGAGAAGATGATCGGAATTGCGTTCCTCTTGCCCGGGGATCGGATTCACGACGCAGAAGATCAGGCCTTTCGCGAGCGCCTCCGACATGGTCAGCCCGCCGGGTTTCCCGACGATGAGATCGGATGCCGACATATATTTGTCCATTTCGGTCGTGAATCCGATCGGATGAAATTGCACCCGTTCGCTCTTGAGTTCGGCATTCGCGTAGGCGGCGAGCCTTGCCCGCAATTCATCGTTGCGCCCGCAGATCGCGACGACCTGCGATCGAGTCTGCAGTTCGCTCAGCGCTCGCAGCAGCGGTTCGATCTTGCCGACCCCGAAGCCGCCGGCGGAGACCATGATCGTCAGGCGGTCCGCGTCGAGCCCAAGCTCGCGCCGCATTTCGATCTGATCGCGGGACTCGGCGAATACCGGATCGATCGGAATTCCCGTGACGCGGATCTTCCCGTGGTCGATCCCCGTTTTTTCGAGATGAATCCGAGTTTCTTCGAGCGCCACGAAGTACATCGCGTAGTTGCGGCAAAGCCACATCGCGTGGGCGTCGAAATCGGTGACGACGATCGCCTGCGGAAAATCGACCTTGCCCTTCGCCGTGAGCCACGAAATGATCTCCGATGGCAAAAAATGCGTGCAAACCGCGAGATCGGGTTTTTCGCGGCGCAGCATCGAGATCAGCGGCTGCGTATTGAGCCGGTCGAGCGCGAGCCGGCGGCGTTCGTTCTCCCACGGTTTGTCGAGCGAGTCGTACATCCAGCCGAGCACCTCAGGCATCGTGTTGACCATGTCAATGTACGCTTTTCCGTAAAGGCGGCGAAAGAGCGGATTCGTCAGGTTGAGAACGTCGATATTCTTGATCTCGGATGACGGATCGAGCCTTCGGAATGCCTTTTCGAGCGCGTCCGCCGCGCGCATGTGACCGGCGCCGACCGAGGCGGAAAGAATCAATATCTTTTTGCTCATACTTATCGAGGAGACTCCGTTCGAAATGATAGTATAATCGTTCGACTTTCGAAACGACCTTCGTCAGCCGTGGAGAACTCAAACCGCATCCGATCATTTGCGATAAATGAGGGCGTCCGATCGATGTTCCTCTCGACGTTCGCCTTTTCGATGGCGAACGTCTTCGTCAAGCAGGTATCGCATCTCCCGGCGATGGAGATCGTCTTTTTCAGATGCTTTGCGGGGTGCGTCTTCTGTTTTTACGGCCTGCGGAAGGCGAATGCGAGTTTCATCGGCTCGAACAACGTCCTGCTCGCCCTTCGCGGAATTTTCGGCACGACCGCGCTTTATTGTTTCTTCGTCACCGTGCAGAACATTCCGTTGGCAACGGCGATGACGATCCAGTATCTGTCACCGATCTTCACGACGGTGATCGCGATCTTCCTGCTCAAAGAAAGAGTCGCTTCGCGGCAGTGGATCTTTTACGCGATCGCGTTCTCGGGCGTACTCCTTATCGAACGCGTTGATCCGCGCGTTTCACCGCTATATCTCGCCATGGGAATCATCTCGGCGTTCGGCTCGGGCATGGCTTACAATCTGGTCCGGACGCTTAAGGATCGCGAGCATCCGCTGACGGTCGTATTTCAGTTTCAGTTCATCGGAATGCTCGCCGGACTCGTCTTCACGATCTTCAACTGGAGTTCGCCGGAAGGCTGGGATTGGTTCTTTCTGCTGCTCGTCGGGATCTTTTCGCAGCTCGGGCAAGTATTTCTGACGAACGCGCTGCAAAAGGAACGCGCCGCCAGCGTCGCGATCATTCTCTATACGGGACTGATCTACGGGATCTCGATCGGCTGGATCTTCTTTGGCGAAGCGCAGGGGCCGTGGACGATCGCCGGCATGATGCTCGTCGTTTTCGGGATCGGATTGAGTGTTTTGTTCGGCCGCGAGAAGATCGAGGTCTCCGAACTCGAAGTAACCAGCGGGTGAGACTTGAAGTCAGAACCTGCATTTTGATTGAATTTAGACGTGAACGAACCTGAAACAATAAAGCGCATTCTCGACGAATGCCGGACGATCGCCGTCGTCGGTCTTTCATCGGATCCGTTTCGTCCGTCGCACGGCGTTGCGGCGTACATGCAACGCGTCGGCTACCGCGTGATTCCCGTCAATCCGAACGAATCCGATGTGCTCGGGGAGAAATCCTACGCGAACCTCGCGGGCATTCCCGAGAAGATCGATCTGGTCGACATTTTCAGGCGCTCGGATGCCGCAGGCGAGATCGTCGACGAGGCGATCGCGATCGGCGCCAAGGCGGTCTGGCTTCAGGAAGGCGTGATCGATGATGACGCGGCAAGACGCGCGGAAAGCGCCGGTCTGCTGGTCGTTATGGACCGCTGCTGGCTCAAGGACCATTACGCGTTGAATCGTTGATGAAGATGAGCAACGTCCCGATAAATGCGGCCATCGTGACCGTCAGTGACTCGCGCACCCTTGAGACCGACACTTCGGGCGCGGCGCTCGCTGAACTGCTGACGTCGCTCGGAGCGACGGTTGTTGAACGCCTGATTCTGAGCGACGATTTCGATCCGCTCCGCCAGACGCTTTATGCGCTGACCGAGCGCGAAGAGATAAACCTGATCGTCACGACCGGCGGGACGGGATTTGCCGAGCGCGACAACACGCCCGAGGCGACCCGTGCGGTGATCGTCAAGGAAGCTCCCGGAATTGCTGAAGCGATGCGTGCGGAAACGGCGAAGATCAACCCGAAAGCAATACTCTCGCGGGGCGTCTGCGGGATTCGGAACGGAACGCTGATCATCAATTTTCCGGGATCCGAGCGCGGTGTCCGCGAGTGTTTTGAAGTCGTTCGGCCGATCCTTCAGCACGCGGTGAATCTCGTTTCCGGCGAAACCAAGCACTGAATTTCAAAACGATGACCACGAGATCACATCTATTTCGGGTCCGCGCGGCGTTCCTGATCCTCATTCTGGCAGCTTCAGTGTCGTCGGGTGTTTCGGCGACCACGTCCGGGAATGCCCGGAAATTCGTCCGCGTCGAGCTTTATTTCGGCTTCGACCGGAAGGGAAGCGACCCGGTCAGCGAGAACGAATGGAAGGAGTTTCTCGAAACCGAGGTCACGCCGCGGTTCCCGGACGGCTTTTCGGTATTGAAGGCTCTCGGACATTATCGCGGCCGGGATGGAACGATCGTTACCGAAGAATCGCGCATCATCCTGCTCTTCTTTCCAAAATCGGACCGCAAAAAGAACGAGGCGCCGATCGAAGCGATCCGCGCCGCGTACAAGTCAAAATTCAATCAGGAATCGGTCCTGCGCCTTGATTTCGTGAAAGCTGTCGATATCGATTTCTGACGCTACTGTTGCGCCGACCGGATGAATTTCGATACATCCTCGTGCAGTTTCCGCAGGGAATTCTTCTCGATATACATCATGTGGCCCGCTTCGTAGTAGCTGGTTGAGATGTTCCGACGCAGCGAAGGATCGAGGTTCATCGACGAAAGCGTGTATTGCGTCGCAAAATACGGCGTCGCCATGTCGTAATATCCGGATGCAATGAAGATCTTCATGTACGGGTTCTTCGCCATCGCCAGTTTCAGGCTCTGACTCGTATCCGCATACTGATTCGCGTTCCCGAAATTCCACGGACTGCCAATCCCGCCGCCGAGAATGTAGTATTCGAGGTCGCTCTTGTATCCGAGGTCCCGTCGGACGTAATCGTTGAATGCGGACGTGTATGGCGGACGGATGGCGGCCATGCTCGGGTCGAAATCCGGCCCGGTGCCCGCCGCGTCCCGGTCGATCCCGAGAAAACGGCTGTCGAGGCGTCCCGTCGTGCGTCGGTTCTTTCGCAGCAACTCCTTGTTGAACTCGCCGAGTTCGACACGGAAGTTGTTGTCGAGCACGAAGTTTTCAGAAAGTCCCGTCAGCTGCGAATATTTTGCGGCGAGCGCATTCCGTTCCGTATCGGAAAGCTGATCGAGGC
The DNA here is from genome assembly GCA_029777145.1 of Acidobacteriota bacterium. The sequence goes on from JAKOSS010000247.1 coordinate 4,282, forward strand.
GGTAAAGCGCGGCCGAGTATTCGCCCACCGAGAACTTCTCGGCCTCATTGAGAACATCACGCAAAGGCTTGCCCTGAAGGTCAGACGGGAGTTTCTTGTGATACCACGCGGTCGCCGTGTAGGACGGAAGCATCAGCACGAACGGCAGATCGTTCGTCGCCGAAAAGAGCAGCGTCTGGAAGTTCATCACCGTCGAGACGAGGCAGATTCCGTTCAGCGCGACACCCTTCTCGAAAAGGTAGTTTGAAAGTCCGCTTGCGCGCGTCGTGCCGTATGATTCGCCGACGAGGAAGAGCGGCGAGCGCCAGCGTTCGGCGCGTCCGAGATAAAGCCTGATGAACTCGGCGACGGATTGAATATCGCCGTCGAGCCCCCAGAATTTCGCGCCGAACTCCGGTTTGACCGCACGTGAGTATCCCGTTCCGACCGGATCGATGAAAACGAGATCGGTATCGGGCAGCCAGGTACTCTCGTTGTCGACGAGCTCGTACGGCGGAGCCGGCATCATGCCGTCGTCGAGCATTTTTACCCGCTTCGGGCCGAGTGCGCCGAGGTGAAGCCAGACGCTTGCCGACCCGGGGCCGCCATTGAAGGAAAACATCAGCGGACGCTTCGTCGGATCGGCGACGCCGTCGAGCGTGTACGCCATGAAGAAGATCCGCGCCTCGACGACGCCTGCCTGGGCGTTCCTGATCGGCATGTAACCCGTCGTGGTCGTGTAGTTTAGCGTCTTTCCTGCGATTACGAGCGAATGCTTCCGGACCTCGGGCGGTTCCTCTTTCGGTTCCGGTGCGGAAACCGTCGGCGGAGTCGGCGCGGCGGCCGGCGTCACCGCCGGCACCTGGAAGAAGATCATCGACAAGAAAAGTGTTGTCAACATCAGCGTTTTCCTTCGAACGCCAACTGGCCGTTGACGATCGTTCCGACGCAGTGCGTCGTGAATTCGAACGGATCTCCGTCGTACAACGCAACGTCAGCGTCCTTTCCGACCGCAAGCGATCCGACACGGTTGTCGATCCCGAGAATCTTCGCCGCGTCCGACGTCACCGAGGCGAGCGCATCGCGGAAACCCAAACCGTTTGCGGCGGCCATTGCGGCCTCGAACAGGAGCACGCGCGTTTTCGGGACGTAACCTTCAAACCCGCTCTGCAGCGCGACCGTAATTCCGGCTGCCCTGATCTTCGACGCGTCTTCGAGCGAAAGACTCTCGCGCGTCCCGCCGTTGCGGGCCATCGTCGGATGGACGATAACCGGGAACCCGGAAGCCTTGATCTCGTCGAGAACCTGCACTGCTTCCGACGCGCCGTCGAGAATGATCCTGATGTTGAATTCCTTGGCGATCCGAAGCGCGGTCATGATGTCCTGAGCCTTTTCGGCGGTTACCAAAAGCGGAATCTCGCGTTTGAGAACCTTTTGCCACATCTCCTGCTTCAGATCGCGCGGCTCGCCCTTGTAGTTTCCGGCCTTGATCAGCTCGGCGCGGAGCATCGCGGCCTGTTTTCCGCGAGTGCCGGGAGCGCGGCCGCCGGCAAGCGTCGAATCGGTCCCGAGAGTGACCGCAATCATCGCCGTCGGGACGAAAACCGCGTCCTCGACATCCTTCCCGAGCGTCTTTGCGATCAGCGTCTGACCCGAAACAAGTGCCGACGGTTGATGACCGGTGTGGATCGTGGTCACGCCGAATCCGCGGACCCATTCGATCAAGCGTTCCTCGGCGTCGTAAGCGTCGATCGCCCGCAGTTCCGGTTGGATCGGCGAGCTGCCGTCGAGCGCCATCTGATCGTGCGGCTGATTCAAATAGCCGTTCAGGCCGATCACCGTGTGTGCGTCGATCAGACCCGGCGTCACGACCTTCGCCGTCAGTACACGATAGTTCGATGGGATCGGGACTTGGGACGCCGGACCGACCGCCTCGATCTTTCCGTCCTTGATCAGAACGACGCCGTCCTTGATCGGATCGCCGTTCATCGTCCAGACCGTCTCGCCGCGGACCGCGATCTGGGCCGCCGCCGCGGCCGCCAGCGAAACAAGAATCGTCGTCAAAACCATTGCATTTCGAATGCTGTTTATGATTCTCCGGTTCATCGGCCACCTCCTTGAATATCACCGTCGAAACAATCGATGTCGGTGAACTTATCGTTGGTCGCGCCGAAACCGCCGACGGCGATCAGATAATCCGCGGGAGTTCCGCGATCGAAGACCTTCTTGCCCTCGACCCAGGTTTGTTCGACATGGGTGTAAACGCTCAGCGGATCGCCCGAGAGCACAACGAGATCGGCGTCCTTACCCGCTTCAAGAGAACCGATCCGATCCTGAAGTTCGAGCATGATCGCTCCGGCCATTGTCATTCCGTAAAGCGCCTTCTCGCGGCTCATGCCGAAACGAACGGCCATTCCGGCGGATCGCAGGAACCAGCGGGAATCGGTGATCGAATCGTCGGTGTGGAATCCGGTCAGCGCGCCGGCCTTTTCAAGCGCCGCGCCGTTCGTCATCGAAACATCCATCGTCTCGAGTTTTCCGCCCGGTGAGTCGATCATGATGATCGATGAAGGAACGCCTGACTTTGCGATCTGATCGGCGACCTTCCAGGCCTCCGATACATGCTGCAGCACGAGCTTGAATCCGAATTCCTGCTTCAGTCTGAGGACCGTAAGTATGTCGTCGTGGCGGTGCGTGTGGAAATGAACGACGCGTTTGCCGTCGAGCACCTCTACGAGCGCTTCCATCGCCAGATCCCGCGGCGGGAGCTTTGTTTTGTCGCCGCCGGCCTTGGCGATCTTGGCTTTGTATTCCTGCGCTTTGATGAACTGCTCGCGGACGAGCGCCGCGCTTTTGGCGCGCGTCCCCGGGAAACTGCCGCCGCCCGGTCTGATCGGGTTTGTTCCGTTCGCGAACTTGATCCCGCCGGCGTAGCGTCCGTCCTTGTCGAAGATCAGCAGGTCATCGATCTTCGTCGCGTCGTCGCGAAGCTTCAGATATAGGGTCTGACCGCTGTCGAGATGGCCCGAACCCGGCATGACGTTGACGGTCGTGATGCCGCCCGCCTGAGCCCGCTGGAGGCTCGAGGCCTTGACGTTCACCGAATCGAGGATCCTGACGTCGGGCTGGATCGGGGCCGATCCGTCGGCTCCGGCCGGTTCGCCGATGTGGCTGTGAGTATCGACCAGGCCGGGCATGATGATCTTGCCCTTCAGATCGACGATCTGTACATCGGATGACAAGCGAACGGTCCGGGCGTCGCCGACCGCGTCGATCTTGCCGTTCTGAATCAAGAGTATGCCGTCTTCGATCGGGGCGCCGACGATCGGAATGATCCTCGCTCCGACGAAGGCGACCGCGCGTGTCTGTCCGGCCGCCGAGACGGCGAGCGCGCAGAACACCAACAGGCTGCAGAAATATCGTCTCATTTGTTTCCTTTTAACTGGCTAGAATTGGCTTGATAAGCAGTCTTACGGTGCAACGAAATCGTCGCACTGTCAAGAAATCGGACACTATATCGTGCATCGGCGCGAAATTCCGATCTTGGATCCGATCGCGGTAACGGGCTCTATAACAATAAGTTACAGGACTTTCGAAGGTCGCCGCGGGAGGCTGGCACGCATCTTGAAGGTTCTATTGTCACCACGCTGCCAAAAAAATTGAGGGAGAAGATCATGAAGAATCGAATATTTATCGCACTCATCGCACTATCGCTCATCCTGTCAGCGAGTTCCATTTCGATGGCGCAGACCCGCAAGAAGCGGACGCTTCCAAGAGGTTTGCTTACGAATCTCGCGATCGTCGGCGGCAGTACCGCGGCGGGAGCGCTGATCGGTCGCGGCCGCAACGGCGCGATGATCGGAGCCGGCGCGGGCCTTTTGTACGCGTCGAGCCGGAAGGGAACCAAACGGCGCTATTACAACAGCAAATACCGGCGCGCTGCCAAGATCGGCGGCGGAACCCTGCTCGGCATGGGCACCGGAGCGTGGCTCGGCGGCAAGAAAGGAATGATCGCCGGCGGTTTGATCGGCGCGGGAGCCACGTATCTGTACACCCGAAACGGGAAGAAGTACTATCGGGCGCGTGACGGACGGGTTTACTCGGTAAGACGCTGACCCGGATCCGTTACCGGTAAGATAACCTTGAACGAAGTTCCGGCAACGCGGCCCGGGACGGCCTCGATCCGCCCGCCATGGGCGCTGACGATGCCGTAACAGACGGCCAGTCCGAGCCCGGTTCCGCTTCCGGCCGGTTTCGTTGTGAAAAAAGGGTCGAAGATCTTTTTCAGGTCTTCGGCCCTTACTCCTGTTCCGTCATCGGTCACGGCGGCAATGACCTCATTTTCCGTCGCCGATGTTTCGATAACGAGGCTTCCGCCATCGGGCATCGCATCCCGGGCATTGAGCATGAGATTAAGGAAAACTTGAGTAAGCTGGTCAGGATCAGCGAGAACGTCGGGAATTTCGCTGACGAGCCGAAGTTCGATCCCGAGCCGCTGAAACGTCTTGTCGAAACTCGCGAGCCGCAGCGCTTTGTCGATCAGGGCGTTGATGTCGGTCGCCGCCCGCGCCGCCGGCCTGACCCGCGCAAAGTCCATCATATCTTTCGTGACGCGGGAGATCCGCTCGATCTGGGTTTCGATCAGCCGGAGGTTCTCGATGTCCTTCTCATCGGAACTGCGCTTTCGCATCATCTGGATCAGGGACGAGATTGAAGCAAGCGGGTTGTTCACCTCATGCGCCAAACCGGCCGACAGCGTGCCCATCGCCGCGAGCTTTTCGGTCCGGATCAGTTGATCGGTGAGTTGCTGGAGCTGCTCGATGTCGTCCGCCATCTTGCGGCTCATCTCGTTGAACGATTGTGCAAGCAGGCCGATCTCGTCGTTGCTCTGCCGACCGTCGACCTCGGTACCGTAGTTTCCTTCGGTGACCCGCACGGCGGCGAGCGTGATCCGCTGCAGCGGGCGCGAGATCGTCCGGACGATAAGAAGCAGCAACAGAAGATTCGGAACCAGCGCCGAGATCACGCTGAAGACGAGATATTTTCGCCAGGCCTCAAAGTTGATTCCGTCCTGAAACGCCCACCA
>JAKOSS010000248.1 GCA_029777145.1 Acidobacteriota bacterium
CGCGTCGCACGCGTGTCGGATCCGACCGATTCCGACGTCCTGTTCGCGCCGTCGAGCCGCATGTAGACCGCGGTCGCCAGCGTTGTCCGGCCGCTCGGGTCCGGCACCACGTAAACGGCGTCGGTGGCGGTCAGCCAAAGGTCGAACGGCGTTCCGTGGGCCCGGAACCGGACGCGCGGATCGAATTGTCCCTTGTTTTCTTCAAAAAACGGCGATCTCGCCAAAACGCTGGCGGCCGCACTTGCGTTGCCACGGTGCGTCCCGAAAACGAAAAAAAAGGCCGCTGCAATTGCCGCGACCGAACCGAGGAATAAAATTCGTCTTTCTAATTTGCCGAAACGATGCATCTTGTAACTCCTCATCAAATGATCTCGGGTGCAGCGGATCGCTTGATGTGAGGTCACGTTCCTCACCGGTACCGATGAAATTTGCCCGCCCTATCCGTCGGGCGAACATCGATCTCGCCGCACAATGGCCCGTAGACCTGATTCCAACACGATTCGGCAAGAAGTTCACCGCATATCCATGCGGGTTTTTTGCGGTGCGGGCCGACTTGCCCGGCACGCCGTTTCGGCTTAACTTAATCAGGTCAAGGAGATAATAAATGCCGCGTACCATTCTATGCCTCGCGATCGTGCTGATCGCGCTCATCCAGGTCACCGCTCAGGAAAAGCCCGAAGAATCGTTCGACAAAAAGGTCGAGAAGCTTCGGAAGATCGACGGTTACATGCCGCTTTACTGGGACGCGAAAGCCGGGAAAATGTATCTCGAGATTTCGCGATTCAACCAGGAGTTTCTGTATCAGGTGTCGCTTCCGGCGGGGCTCGGATCGAACCCGATCGGACTTGACCGCGGACAGATGGGCCGGACGTTCGTCGTGTACTTCGATCGCGTCGGGCAGAAAGTGCTGCTCTATCAGCCGAATTATCGCTACCGCGCGCTGAGCGACGACGATGCCGAACGCCGGGCCGTCGCCGATTCGTTCGCGCGGTCGGTGATCGCCGGATTCAAGGTCGAAGCCGAAAAGGACGGCGCGGTGCTGGTCGATGCGACTTCATTTCTCTTGCGCGATGCACACGGCGTGATCGAGCGGCTGAAGCAGGCGCGGCAGGGAAGTTACCGGCTCGATGAATCGCGGAGCGCGTTCTATCTCGAACGGACAAAAGGATTTCCCTTGAATACCGAGGTCGAAGTCACGCTCACCTTCGCCGGCGACGACGCGGGCCGCCTTCTGTCGTCGGTCACGCCGACCGCAAGTTCCGTCACGCTTCGCGAGCACCATTCGTTCGTTCAGCTTCCCGACAACAACTACAAGCCGCGCAAATTCGATCCGCGGAGCGGTTCGTTCGGGATCACGTTTTACGACTACGCGTCGCCGATCACGTCCGCGCTCGAGACGCGCTGGCTCGAGCGGCATCGGCTCGAAAAGAAAGATCCGTACGCGGCGTCGAGCGAGGCCGTCGAACCCATCGTCTATTACGTCGACAACGGCGCGCCGGAACCGATCCACTCGGCGCTCGTCGAGGGCGCATCGTGGTGGAACCAGGCCTTCGAAGCCGCGGGATTCCGCAACGCGTTCCAGGTGAAAGTGCTGCCGAAGGACGCCGATCCGATGGATCTGCGTTACAACATGATCAACTGGGTGCACCGTTCGACGCGCGGCTGGTCGTACGGTTCGACGGTCACCGACCCGCGCACCGGCGAGATCATCAAGGGCAATGTTTCGCTCGGTTCGCTGCGCATCCGTCAGGATTTCACGCTCGCGTCGGGAATGATCCCGCCGTACGCTTCGCCCGAAGGTTTCTGCCAGTTCGGCGATTCGCCTGATCTTTCCTATCTTTCGGCCGACGAGAAAGTTGCCGGTGAAATGGCGCTCGCGCGGATCCGGCAACTGGCCGCGCACGAGGTCGGACACACGCTCGGATTCGATCACAACTTCGCCGCGAGTTCGTACAATCGCGGATCGGTGATGGATTATCCGGCGCCGCTCGTGAACATCCGCGCCGGCAAACTAGATCTCTCGGACGCCTACGCCGTCGGCATCGGGAGTTTCGACAAATTCTCCGTCAAGTACGCGTATTCCGATTTTCCGAACGGGACGGACGAATCCGCCGAGCTCGCGAAGATCATCGCGCAGGGCGAGAAAGACGGAATGCTCTATATTGCGGACGGCGACGGGCGCGGGATGGGAACCGCGCACCCGCTTGCCAGCATCTGGGACAACGGCACCGACATGGTCGCGATGCTCAAACACGAAATGGAAGTGCGGCGGATCGGCCTGAGCCAATTCGGACTCCGCAATATTCCCGCCGGAACTCCGGTCTCAGAGCTTGAGCGTTCGTTCGTGCCACTCTATCTTCACCATCGGTATCAGCTCGTTTCGGCGGTCAAATCGGTCGGCGGAATGTACTTCACCTACGCCGTTAAGGGATCCGGCGGCGTCGTTCCGTCGCGCTTCCGCGAGATCGTCGCGCCCGAAAAGCAGCGCGAGGCGCTCAATGCCGTCATCGACACGCTCAAGCCCGACGAACTTGCGGTCCCTGAAAATATTCGAAAATTGTTGCCGCCGCGGGCCGACGGATTCGACAACGGGACCGGCGAGTACTTTGACAAGCGAACGGGACCGGTTTTCGATTCGCTGGGAGTCGCGTCGATCGCGGCCGATCTCGCGATCTCCTCGCTTCTCGAGCGCACGCGCGCCGCGCGGATGATCGAGTTCAACGCCGAAGATCCGAAGAATCCGCATTTCAAGGAATCGGTCGACGCGCTCGTGCTGAAAGTTTGGAAGTCGCCGAAGCCGCGTGATTCGTACCTCGCGGCGATCGTCGCCGTTGAGCAGTTCGTTTTGGTGCAGAGACTGATGGATCTCGCCGCGGATCCGGAAGCGCCGGTTGCCGTCCGGGCGACGGCGAACGAAGCGCTGGTTCAGATGGCGAGCGGATTGAAGATCGAGTTGCGGACGCGGCCCGACGCGCAGCGCCGATTGATCCAACAGGACATCGAACGCTTCCTGACGCGTCCCGACGAACCGCGCAAGCCGACGCCGGTCCTCGGAATTCCCCCGGGAGAACCGATCGGCTGAATTCGGGGAGTCGCGATGCCTCAAAATAGTCAGCCGCAGGTCATGCGGAAAGCGCAGATCAATTTATGCCTGATCCGTGTAAATCCGCGCGATCCGCGGCGAAATCTTTCAGGTTAAAAGAACTTCTTCGTATTCTTCTCGACGTATTGCGTGATCTGCTTGACGGTGGTGAAGTCGCCCAACGAAGCGTTCGCGTCGCCATCGGTCGTGAATTTCGTCCCAGTGTTGACGAAAACGGCGTTCTGCGGATACGAGTCGCGTGCCGCGAGGCAACTGCCCGCGATCACGACGTCGATATTGCCGTCACCGTTGAGATCCTCGAAGCCGACTCCTTCGACCCAGCAGGCCTGGATGCCGTCAAACGCGTCCGGAAAATCAAAGACCTTCTTCCCGTCCTTGAAAATGTGGAAAGTCGAGCCGCGCGGCACGTCAGTCTCGTCGACCATGTCGTCGATGCTTCCGAAGGTCACGAAGCACGATCCGGGAAACGGCTCGTGATCGAAGACGAACGTTTGCGACGCGATCAGCCGCATGCCGTCCATCTTCGCCCTCAGACACGTCGATTTATCGATCGAAGATTTGACCGGAGTCGATTTTGATTCGGTGCTCGTCGGCTCTTCCGCCGGAGACGAATCGACGGCCTTGCCTTTCGGCTCAGCAGTGGCAGAGGGCGACGGAGATACCGATGCCGTATTTTCCTTGGTTTCGATCACACAACCGACGGCGAAAACCGTCAGCGCAATCGCAAAAACTACCATCAAGATTCGGACAAGATTCATATGCATTTGATTGAATTCCCTGCGTAAGAATAGCCGAGCGCCGGACGGGAAGCAATCACAATCCGTCCGACTTTTTGCCGCCGATCGGACTTCAGGTAAACTGTTGCCGAGTTCACCCGATCTTCAAACAATTATGAGCGAATCGAAATCTTCATGGTTCAAGCCGTCGCTTGACTGGTTGCTGATCTTCGTCCCGATCGCCGTCGCACTGCGCTTCGTCCCGTCGCTTGAGAATCCGACGGCATTGTTCATCGTCTCGTGTCTTTCGATCATCCCGCTTGCCGGTTGGATGGGAAAAGGGACGGAACATTTGGCCGAACACCTTGGGCCCGGAGCCGGCGGTTTGCTGAGCGCGACATTCGGAAACGCGGCGGAGCTGATCATCGCAATGTTCGCGCTTTCGAAAGGACTGGAGGGCGTCGTGAAAGCGTCGATCACCGGTTCGATCCTCGGTAATTTGTTGTTGGTACTCGGTTTATCGCTCGTCGCGGGCGGAATCAAGTACAAGCGTCAGTCGTTCAACCGGACGGCGTCGAGTATGTCGGCGACGGCGCTGACACTTGCCGCGGCGGCGCTTTTGGTACCGACGATCTTTCATGTGGTGGCCGAGCGCGTTCCGGTTTCGTCCGGCGGTTGGACGCCCGAAAAGGAGCAGACCTTGTCGCTCGCGATCGCCTTCGTACTCGCCGTGACGTACCTGTTCACGCTCGTCTTTTCGCTCGTGACGCACAAGAACATGCTTCAAAGCGATTCGATGCACGCCGTGGAAGATGTCGGCGAGGAACTCGAAAATGCCGGCGAACACTGGTCGAAAGGCCGAGCTCTCACCGTGCTTCTGATCGCGACCGGGTTCGTCGCGCTGATCGCCGAATTTCTCGTCGGGGCGGTCGAGGAAGCAGGGAAGACTCTCGGATTGACGGAAGTCTTCGTCGGAGTGATCGTCGTCGCGATCATCGGCAACGCCGCCGAGAATTCGTCGGCGATCCTGATGGCACTGCGCAACAAGATGGATCTCAGCCTTGGAATTTCGCTCGGCTCGAGCCTGCAGATCGCGCTCTTCGTCGCGCCGATCCTGGTGTTTGCGTCGTATCTTTTCGGCAAGCCGATGAATCTCGAATTCACCATCCCCGAGGTGTTCGCGGTAATGATCGCGATATTGATCGTCCAGCAGATCTCGTCGGACGGCGAGAGCAATTGGATCGAGGGCGTGCAATTGCTCTCGGTCTACGCGATCCTCGGGATCCTTTTCTATTTTCTCCCGGACATCGGAACCCCCGTCGGCGGGCATTAGGGAATTGCCCGCGAATCACGCGAAAGGACGCGAAAAATGGTTCAATCCATTTTGCGTGGTTGGCGAAAATTCGCGAGCACGCCTCTGCGTCCATCCCTGAGGGCAACAACGACGACACCCGCCATCACTCTTTCGCGCATTTTCGCGTGATTAGCGGGCAAAAAAATGAGCGGTCGTAATGGCAGGTTTCCACGAATAATCGCGAAAGGACGCGAAATGGATCGACTCCTATTTCGCGTCTTTTCGCGTGATTCGCGGTCCCGGTTTCAATCAACGATCGGTTCAAAACTCGCAGTGAAATGGCGCAGGAACGGCGCCCCTTTCGCGATCCGGTAACCGCAGAGCGATTCCCGCCGTTCGGCGACGCTCAGGATCGCCTCGATCACGTAATCGATATGGCTCTGCGTGTATGCCCGATGCGGGATCGCGAGCCGGACCAATTCCATCGCGGCGGGCGTTTCGACGCCGGTCTCCGGATCCGCATGACCGTACATCACCGAACCGATCTCGCACGAACGGATCCCCGCTTCGCGATAGAGTTCGATCGCAAGAGCCTGCCCGGGATACTGCGACACCGGAATATGCGGGAGCATCGCCGCCGCGTCGATATAGATCGCATGTCCGCCGGGCGGCTGGATTATCGGGACGCCGCGTTCGGCGATGTGCCGTCCGAGATAGCCGATCGACGCCAGCCGATACTGCAGGTAATCCTCGTGCAGAACTTCCTGAAGCCCGACCGCGATGGCTTCGAGATCGCGTCCCGCGAGTCCGCCGTAAGTCGGGAATCCCTCGGTCAGGATCAACAGGTCCTTTTCCTGCTGCGCGATCAGATCGTCGTTCGTGCACAAGAATCCGCCGATGTTGACGAGGCCGTCCTTTTTCGCCGACATCGTGCAGCCGTCGGCGAGCGAGAACATCTCGCGCGCTATTTCTTTGACTGATTTGTCTGCGTAGCCTTCCTCGCGAAGCTTGATGAAATAGGCGTTCTCGGCGAAGCGGCAGGCGTCCAAGTAGAGCGGAATTCCGTGCGCGAGACAGATCTCCTTTACCTCGCGGATATTCGCCATCGAGACAGGTTGTCCGCCGCCGGAGTTGTTCGTCACGGTCAGCATCACCAGCGGGATCCGTTCCGGTCCGATCCTGTCGATCAGCGCCCGCAGTGCGTCGGTATCCATGTTGCCCTTGAAGGGATGCGCGACCGATGGATGATAAAACTCGGGAATCGGAAGGTCGACGGCCTCGGCCTTGACGTATTCGATGTTCGCGCGCGTCGTGTCGAAGTGCGTATTGTTAGGTACGACCGATCCTTCGCGGCAAAGGACCGAAAAGAGAATACGCTCGGCGGCCCGTCCCTGGTGCGTCGGGATGACGTGCCGGAAGCCGAAAATGTCGCGGACGCTATCCTCGAAATGATAATAGCTCGAACTTCCGGCGTACGATTCGTCGCCCTGCATGATCGCGGACCATTGTTTGGAACTCATCGCGCCGGTGCCGCTGTCGGTCAGCAGATCGATGACGACGTCGTCGGCGTGGAGCAGGAAAAGATTATAGTTGGCTTGCTTTAAGAATTGTTCGCGCTCTTCGCGGGTCGTCATCTTGATCGGTTCGACGACCTTCACGCGGAACGGTTCGATAATGGTTTTCATATTGGATTGCCCGTTAAGTATGTCTATTGGGCCAGGAATCGATTCTTCGACATTTCTCCGGCCGGAACATCGCAATTGATCGAATAACAAAATTCTGAAGGTATAGCCGTTCGCCGGATATTCGGAGGTGATTTCTCATGAATTGCCGTTCGTTTTAACGAACGGTTACAGAATCGATCAAGGCCTCCGGCTTCAGCCGGATTCCGGGCTGAAGCCCAGCAAATCTTGAGATTACCGCGATCCGTCAGTTGAAGCAGACGGCAATTCATAAGAACCCATTTGCAACGGTTAATTCTCTGATTCCCAGGTTCCCGGTTTTGGCACGGCCTCGAACGCAGACGACAACTCAGCGAGGCGTCGTCTCCGTTGGGCGATTTCGGTTGCGTGCAAAAACTGATTTTCAAACAGCCTTTCAATCTCAATTCTTAATTATTGCCGGCGGCTTAGCAAGTCCATCCGGAGCCGGCCGAACGCCAACGTTTGGCTCGAAATTCTCGAATGCTATACTCAGACGTCAAATCGACCGATCACATACCGAAGAGGAAGACGAAACAGGCTATGGCGAATCTCCGAACCGAAGCAATCGCAGGAGTTACGACGTTTCTGACGATGGCGTACATCGTCGTCGTCAATCCCGCGATACTCTCGACTGAAGGCACCGGGATCACCTTTTCCGGAGCGTTGACGGCGACCGTGCTCGTCTGCGTCACGATGACGCTGATGATGGGTCTTTACGCAAAACTGCCGTACGCCGTCGCGCCGGGGATGGGGATCAACGCCTTTTTCACCTACACGATCATTCTCGGCCAGGGCGTTCCGTGGCAGACCGCGCTCGGGATCGTGTTCTGGGCCGGCGTGCTTTTCCTGGCGGTATCGGTGACGCCGGTGCGGACCGCGATCGCCAAGGCGATACCGAAGAACCTGCGGATCGGCGCGGCCGCCGGCATCGGCGTCTTTCTGACCTTTATCGGGCTCAAGAATTCGGGTTTCGTCGTCGCCGACAAGGCGACGCTCGTTAAGTTCGGCGAGTTCGGCTGGCAGTCGGTCGCGACGCTCGCGGGCATTGTCCTCACGGTCTTTCTGCTGAAGAGAAAAAGCTCGCTCGCGTTCCTCGCGGGGATCGCCTTCGTGACGGTCGTCGCGCTCGTCGCCGGCTGGACGAAAATGCCGGAACGGATCGTCGCCGCGCCCGATTTCACGTCGGTTCTATTCAAGCTGGACGTCATGGGCGCGCTCAAGCTCTCGCTTCTGCCGGCGATCATCTCGATCATGTTCACGGACCTTTTCGACTCGATCTCGACCTTCATCGGCGTCGCGCACGCCGCGGATCTCGTCGATGAAGAAGGTCACCCGACCAATCTGAAGGAAGGACTGATCGTCGATTCGTTCGCGACCTTCGGAGCTGGTCTTTTCGGATCGTCATCGGGAACGGCCTATATCGAGAGCGTTGCGGGAATCGAAATGGGCGGCCGGACAGGCCTGACCGCCGTTTTCACCGCGCTCTGCTTCATCCCGTGCCTGTTCATCGCACCGCTCGCCGGGGTCGTACCCGCAAGCGCGACGGCCGTCGTACTGATACTCGTCGGCGCGTTCATGTTCCGGAGCGTCCGCGAACTCGAGTTCGAACATCTCGAAGACGCGATCCCGTCTTTCCTGACCGTCATCCTGATTCCGCTGACGTTTTCGATCACTCAGGGAATTCTCTGGGGATTCATTTCGCACGTCGCGCTCTACCTCATCGCGGGACGCGCACGCGAGGTACATCCGTTGATGTATCTGCTCGGAATTCTAAGTTTCGGACTCATCTGGCTCGAACACGGAAAGTTCTAGGAAAGTGGGAAGTAGAAAGCAAAAGGTGAGCACAGAAAGTCGCCAGGCGAGGGATCCAAACGTAAGACTCAAACCAGATCACGCGACCGAGTCAGGTGCCCGCGAATTGAAGCAAATCAGAAAACCGCCGTCAGCTCGCGTGCCTTTTTCAACATGACCGTCAATGTTTGACCTCGGGGCGAGCCGATCGAAGACGCTCGCTGCCTGATGGCCTTGATGATGTCTCGAATTCGGCTCGCGTTGCGATTAGAAATAAAAGATCATCGGTTGTGTCCAATGGAATTCGGTCCGGATTCGTTCCTCCAGTTCGGCGGTTTTCGTTTCGTAAAACTTTTTCCTTGACTCATCCCGACGCTTTTCCGACAGTTTGATTCCTTTTTGGCTAAAGTGCGCGGCCAACATCACGATTTCCACGTTTTTCGTATCATCGGCGCTCAGTTCCAACGAACGCGCTAGCCCTTTTGCCAGAATCGCCTCAGCGTCGTCCAATCGGTTTTCAGCTTCCGCAAGCTCATGCTCGGTGTTTAGCAAACCCACTTCGTCCAACGCCGCCTCTTTGTTTGAGCCTTCCACGACCAGCGAACGCACATATCCCCTTGCCTCTTGTAGGTGTTCGCGACTAGCCCGAAGGTCGCCTGTAAGAACGCTGATAGAGGCTACCGAGGCGTGGGCGACGAACAGGCTGCGCCGAATCGCGGGGTTCATCGGTTGACCTGCGATCTCCATATCAAGCAATCGTAGAGCCTCACCGAAATGAACCGACGACTTTCGGTAGAACTCAAGCGCTTCGGCGGGTTTGCCCTCCCGTTCAAGATCATTTCCGGTCCATTTCGCTGCATTCCCGGCGGCTCCTTCATTCCTTCTGCGGTAACTAAGAACAGTCGTGTCATCGGGAAATCGCTTTTGCAGATTGCTAATCGCAACAAGGATTTCAGATATTCCGGCATAGCGTACAGCGGGGCTCTGCTCGCAATCAATGATCAGTCGTCTCATTCTGAGGGTCCTCATCAACGACGGAAGATCATCGGTCCGCTGCAGGCTTTCGGCAAGCGAAGCCGCCCGTTTGGCATTGAACATGGACTCCGAGCGATCACCCGTTCGCATCAATCCCTCTGTTAACGCTGCCAGCGAGTTGATCAATTCCGACGCAAGCGTGTCGTTGCCGGGATTTGAGGCAAGTGCCCGGTCCAATAGATCGACTGACTTGCGATAATTTCCGAGCGCGTCCTTCAACTTCCCGAGGTTCGCTCCGAAGGACTTACCCTGAGCATCGGCAACTTTCCGGTGCGCAATGGCGAGCTCCTTGATCAGTTCCGGGTCATCGTTCGTTCCGGCCGAGATGGCGTCGAGATAAGTAACCGCGTCGGCGACAAGTTTTTCACGGAGCGCCGTTGATCCGTCTAGCTTGGCGATCTCGTCGTGGTATTCAAAGATCAGCGTGTTCGCGACCTTGCGGACCTGCGCGAAACGCTGCTCGGCGATCGCCTGCTGACGTCTCGCGACGATCGCCTGCCAGCCGGCAATCGCCGCACCCGTCAGGACCAAGATCAGCAGGATGGCGACCGCCGCTGAAGCGTAGGCGTTTCGCCGGACGAACTTCGCGGCCCGGTATCTGAAGGACTCCGGCGTCGCCGAAACCGGGCGTCCGTCGAGGTACGACTGAATATCGCGCGACAGCTCGGCGGCGGATGGATACCGGCTCTCGGGTTCCTTCCTGATGGCCTTGAGAACGATGTTGTCGAGATCACCCTGAGCGCGCCGTCCGAGCGAGGCAAACTGCGAATCGCGTTTCGTTGTCTGACTCGGGCGACGCGGCACCGTTTCGCAAATAGCCATCGGAAGCTGAAGCGTCGGCACGCCATACAGCTCCGTAGGTTTCTGCTCAGTGAGAAGCTCGAAAAGTATGACCCCGAGCGAGAACACGTCGCTCGCGGTCGAGACCTGGTCGCCGCGGATCTGTTCGGGGCTCGCGTAGGCCGGTGTCAGCGGCGCGCCCTGCGTAAGGGTCTGCGCGGTTTCATCCGCGTCGAGGATCTTCGCGATCCCGAAATCGAGCAGCTTCGCCTGACCTTCATTCGTCACCAGAATGTTCGAGGGCTTGAGATCACGGTGGACGACGAGCTTTCCGTGCGCATAGGCGACGGCCGCGCAGATCTGAACGAACAATTTCAACCGCTCCTCGATGCTTTTGCCGGCGACGTACCCGACGAGCGGCGTTCCCTCGACATACTCCATTACGTAGTACGGGATCTTCGACTCGGTCACGCCGCCGTCGATCAGCCGCACGATGTTCGGATGCTCGAGCCCGGCGAGGATCTGGCGCTCCGTCAGAAAGCGGCGTGCCAGTTCCTCCGAGAACAGCGCCCGCGAAGTCAGTTTGATCGCGACCCGCTGGTCGAACTCGCCGTCAGACCGCCGTGCTTCGTAAACGATCCCCATCCCGCCGTGACCGATCTCGCCAACGATCTCGTATTTGCCGATCCGAGCCCCGTCGGGAAGGGAAACGAGACTCCCATCGATCGTCACCGGTTCATCCAAAAAACCGCTCGCCTCGCGCTCGGCGTCGAGCAGTACCTGCAGTTCCTCGACCAGCGTCCGCCCTTCCAACCTCAGGCCTGAAAGATACGCGCCCCGTTCAGCCTCCAGCAGTTCCGCCGCTTCGGCAAACGCCGCCTTGAGACGTTCCCACTTGATATCCGTTTCGTGATCCATCTCGAATTCCTTGTTTATTTCGCGATCTCCTTGTAAAGCCAAGTCCGGGCAAATTTCCATTCGCGCATCACCGTTCGTAGCGAAATGCCCAGAAGCTCGGCGATCTCATCGAACGTCAGACCACCGAAGAAGTGCATCTCGACGATCTTCACCTGCCTGGGATCGCGTTTTTCCAGCCGTTCGAGGGCATTTTCGAGGACGATCACGTCGATCGTGCTCCGCTCGAAAGTGACGAACGTCAGTTCGCCGACTTCGTCGAGATGAATAGCGTCCTTTCCATCGCCGCGCTTTTTTCGCCGGCGAAACTTTGCGTAGTTGACAAGCACGCGCCGCATCAGCGACGAGGCGATTGCAAGAACGTACTTCCGGTCGTCAAGATCGAGCGAATGCTGCCTACGCAGTATCAGGAAGGCTTCGTGGACGAGGTCGGTCGGGCTTAGGGTATGGTTCGGCCGTTCGTTCTTGAGATGATGCGCGGCAATTCGCCGGAGTTTGGCGTAGATCTCCGGAAGCAATCGATCCAGTTCTGAGTTGTAAGCGTCGATCCCCGATTCAGATTTCCCGCCGGGGTTATCGTCAGAGTCAAATGTCATACAGAGCGAGGTCGGGAGGAAAAAATGCGACTAGAGAGTATTTTTCGTGGCACATTCCGCCCGCGACCGTTGCGTTAAAGATTAGGAGAGTCACTTTTTAACCCCCCAGCCTTACTCCACAAAGTCGGAACTGTACTTGCGAGTGTGAACGACCTCAGCTTAACACAGGTATCGAGTTGGAAGAAGTGACTCTCCTGTTTCGAATTGTGTCCAAATTTGGAAGTGAAATAAGGGTCTTGATTTTGAAGAACGGATTTCAACTTCGAAAATGCGGTTCGACAGTCCAGGGGACGGATTCGAGGTCTTGGATTGGATTCGAACGCAAGAGAAATTGCCCAACAGGTTTCATCAGGTTGTTGGAGTGACAAAATGAAGTTCAAAACGAAGAATCAAACAAAGATAATTCACCTATTGAGCTGCTGTCTGATGGCGTTTGCAACTGTCACGACTGCGTATGGGCAAGGACAGACGGATGACCAACGCAAATCGAGATTTCTCCTTGCACTGAAAGATCATCAGGTGATGCTTGAGGAACAAGGAACAAACGTCGAACTGCGTCCCAGCGAAGCTCCGCAAACTAGCAATTCCTTTGGATTGGGTGGCTCAAAGAGAAAGACCTGGCTACGCGGTGCACGCGCGATTGTTCGCACCACTGAGATTTCTCCGAAAGTACTTTTCATAGCCCCCACCGAAGTCGAACCGAATGGAAGATTCGTCTTGTTAAGGTTCACATTGAAGGAGGGGAATCGGGAATTTGGCACGAAGGTAAGCGATAAGTCCCCCGGCGTGTCGATAGCGTTCACATCGGACACGATTGTAAACACAAGGATCGTTAGGGTCGTCGACCTTGAATCGGGAACCGGAATCAAAAAGAGCGTTTACAGACTTTCGGTAACCGACCCCATACCGCCCGGTGAATACGCATTCGTAACAAGCAACTACGCATATTTCGATTTCGGGATTGATCCAATCAAGACACCGTCTAAACAAAATCGGCTGGATGATAAACGCGGGGAAGCCGGTCTCAATGAGCGAACGGCAGTTACGCCGTCGATTCTTGACGAACGATTACCGATCTATGGATCAATAGATGATCTTAAGCGATTGAGGCATGTCTATGTGATTGCGGCGGATTCCCAGGCGCGTGGCCGAATTGTCAAAATACTCCAGGACTCCGGCCAAATCCAGGTTGTCGGAGACCCTCAGGACGCCGAATATTTCTTTGAATACAAAGTGCTGACGAGAGACAAGACAGTTTCCGGAAGCGATTCCGACACGCGCGTCAAGGGTCAAGCGGAGGTGTTCTACTCAAAGGGAGGGAAAAAGATTGTCGCCTGGAGTGATACTGCAGAATTTGCCCGGCTGCTTACGTCAGGAATTGGATTTAGGACCGAACACAATGAAGTGAAACTCGCCAAAAGATTTCTTAAGGCTATCGGAGTGAATAAATGATAACGAACGTTAATTGCCGACTGACCATAATATGCCTGCTATGCATCTTTTTGATGACATTTGCCTTCGTCCCCACCGCAAATTGCCAACGCCAACCTGAACCTGAATACATCGACACCTATTTCATGCTTGAATCCAAAGCTGGCAAACTCCTAACCTTGGAAAAGCAAGTTATCCAGGTCTTTTCTAAGAGCAAAGGCAAGCTCTTCAGTTCGAAAGGTCAATACGGATACCAGATCCCCGGCGATCGGTCACCGGTGCGGTTCGAGGAGGGAAAGCCAATCGAAATAGTTGTGAGAGCAGCGACCCGTGATGTTGATCCCTTAACCTTCATCGTTTTTTGGGCTCTCAAGCCAGGCGAAGGAGTTCGCGTCATTGAAACCAATACGATCAAAGGCGGTTTCGGAGGGGTCAAGCAGTCCGGTACTGGTGTCGAAAATGTAGCATTTGAAGCCGTGAAATATGGGCAGTCTTCCTTCTTATTTCGCCCGGTGAGCAAACTCTTGCCAGGAGAATACGTGGTATTTACGTCCAAGAAGAGTGACCAGGTCTTTTGCTTCGGAATAGATCCTGCGCCGGTCGCGCCCAAGTGAAGTTGTCGGCTGGCTTTTATGAGTTGTAACGCGCGTCACTGAGCGATGGAAGCGCTGGCTGTAAGATTCGCGTAATTGTTGTGGCTATCAGAATTCTGCCAAAGATCTGTTCGTAGTTTGAGTTCAAGTGGTGTCGCAAAGGGCCTTCAGCTGCTTTTCCCTCCGCGACGAAACTCCGACCTGTTTAGATCAGCTATGGAAGCGGAAAGGGAATACCTGAATCGGAGACGCCGTGGCGTTTCGAAGCACAATGGAGGAAGACCAATGAAACGACCCGCATCACTACTCATTTTGATCTTCTGCGCTGCCATTGCTCTTCTTTCTGTTGACAGGAGCGGGCGTTCAACCCAAGCCGAGACCCCTCTTTCGGCGCTTCAGGGAAATGCGGCGCTGGAAGAACTCAAGAAGAAGGGCGTTTACGATTCGCTGACGGAAGCATTCGACGCGGCCCGCTATTCGGTGCGTCAGATTCCTGAAAGCGGGTTATTCGCAGCGACCAACCCAAGGCAGGGATTCAATGCGAGATTTAGCCATGAATCGGTTGAGATTAGCAGCGGAAATAGCAGTCAGTGGAAAATGGATCTTCGCCTGACCGGAATCGGTTACGGAGAAAGAATCCTCCCGGTCGAGGCGCCCGAAGTCCGGGCCGAAGGATCCCGGATCGAAATGCGCCGGACGGTTGGCGATACGCAAGGAAAACTCACCGAGTGGTACGTGAATCGGCCATCAGGGCTTGAACAGGGATTCACTGTAGACTCGCCACCCGCAGAGCGCCGTTCCGGGGAGACCCTCCGGATTTCGATGTCGTTAGGCGAAGGTTGGCTGGCTGATGTGGCTGCGGACGGACAGTCGGCGCGGCTTTCGGACGATACGGCAGGCGTGACGCTGGATTACACCAAGCTCCTGGTGACCGATGCCGCGGGTGCGGATGTGCCTGCCTGGATCTCAACGGGGGAGAGAGAAATTCGCATTAATGTAGATGATAGTCGCGCGGAGTACCCTTTGTTGATCGATCCTACGATAACACAACAGGGTTACCTCAAGGCGTCCAACACCGACGCCGGCGATTGGCTCGGCTACTCGATTGCGATCTCGGGCGACACCATTGTTATTGGTGCCTTCGGGGAGGACGGCGGTGCCAACGGAGTGAACGGCAACCAAGCTGATAACTCCCGTTTGGACGCCGGCGCTGCTTACGTTTTTGTGAGAACGGGCGGAGTCTGGGAGCAGGAGGCGTACTTGAAAGCGTCGAACACCGGCGGTGGCGACAATTTCGGCTACTCGGTCGCAGTCTCGGGCGACACGATCGTGGTCGGCGCCCGCCAAGAAGACAGTCTCGCGACAGGGGTAAACGGCAATCAGGCGGACAACTCCGCCTTGTCCGCCGGAGCGGCCTACGTCTTCGTAAGGACGAACGGCGTCTGGACTCAGGAGGCGTACCTGAAAGCCTCAAACACGGGTAGTCTCGACAATTTCGGCTACTCGGTCGCAGTCTCGGGTGACACGATCGTAGTCGGCGCCGTCGGTGAGGACAGCATCGCGACAGGGGTTAACGGCAACCAGGCGGACAACTCAGCAACGGAGGCCGGCGCTGCGTACCTTTTTGTAAGGACAAACGGGGTATGGTCACAACAGGCGTACCTCAAGGCGTCGAACACTGGGTCAGCTGACGCGTTCGGTATTTCGGTAGCAGTCTCGGGTGACACGGTTGTGGTCGGTGCCCGTTCGGAGGCGAGCAGCGCCACCGGGGTGAATGGTAACCAGGCGGACAACTCCCGATCGAACGCCGGCGCGGCTTACGTCTTCGTGAGGACGAACGGGGCCTGGTCGCAGGAGGCTTACCTCAAGGCGTCGAACACCGGCGCGGGCGACTTGTTCGGCACCTCGGTTGCGGCCGCCGGCGACACGATTGTGGTGGGCGCCTTGTGGGAAGACAGTTCCACCACCGGCGTGAACGGCAATCAAGCGGACAACTCCGCACTGAACTCCGGTGCGGCGTACGTTTTCGTCAGGGTTTCGGGTACCTGGTCGCAGGAGGCTTACCTCAAGGCGTCGAACACCGGCGGGGGCGACTATTTTGGCGCTGTGGTTTCGGTCTCCGGGGACTGGATCGTCGTCGGCGGCGCCCTCGAGGATAGCAGCGCTACTGGTGTGAACGGCAGCCAGACGGACAACTCCGCCACAGATGCCGGTGCGGCGTACATCTTCTCGAGGACCAATGGCGCCTGGGTCCAGGAGGCGTACTTGAAGGCGTCGAATACAGACGGTGGAGATCAGTTCGGCTATTTCGTCGCGGTCTCCGGCGGCACGGTCGTGGTCGGCGCCAACCTCGAGGACAGCAATGCCACCGGTGTCAACGGCAATCAAGCCGACAATTCAGCAGCCGAATCCGGGGCGGCGTATGTTTTTCTCGTTTCAGGTTTGGCACCGACTGTTTCGTCACTAGACCCATCAACCCCATTAGCGAGCAACACCGATCAAATCGTTACAGTCAACGGAAGCGGCTTTCAGAATGGACTAACCGTTACGGTCTCCCTACCGAGTGGCATCACCAGCGTATTGTCGGGAACTCAGATTCAGGATGTAACCCCGACTTCGTTCAAGATGCGGATTACGCTAGGGTCGCCGGGCAACTGGAGCCTCAGGGTCAATAATCCCGATAAACAAGTTTCGGGCTGGCTGCCTTTCTCGGTTCAGTCGAACATCCAGAACCCCGCGGTGTTTTCCATGTTTCCGTCGACTCCGTTTGCAGGGGCCTACGACCAGGACGTGGTCGTCTCCGGCGCGAACTTCCAGAACGGCCTCAAGGTCCGGATCAATTTCCCAAATGGCGGTTCCGGCATCCTTCAAGGCGAACAGATTCAAAACTTGACGCCGACTTCGTTCATCATGCGCGCCACGCTAAACGAAGTCGGTAATTGGTCAATTCAAGTCGAAAATCCCGACGGAGGTTTGTCTCCTGCGTATCAGTTCAATGTTGGACCGGGCGGGAACAGCCCCGTGATCACGCAGATAAACCCAATCAGTCCCGTAGCTCAAGGCGCTGACCAGGATGTGACGGTGACCGGCGCTAACTTTGAGGACGGACTGGTCGTCAACGTAATGTTTCCGGACGGAGGCGTCAGTATCTTGCGCGGCACAGGGCAGATTCAGAACGTGACAAGCAATGCTTTTGTCATGAGGGTTACCCTGAACACAACGGGACTTTGGAGGATCAGAGTCGTTAATCCCGATAATTCCCAATCACCTCAATTCGGATTCAACGTGCAACCTTCAGGTCCCGCGCCGGGCGGGTTGCCGACATCGGTCCTGTCTCCCGTCCTTGGCCCGATTCGCGCATCCAACACGAACTTCGGGTGGGATTTCAATCAGCACAAGACTGGCCGTCACTCTCCAACTGGCGGAATTTCCTCTTCAAATGACACATTCGCTTGGGATATTAACTTCTATACGCCTACAAATTATAATGCGGATGCCGGCAACCCTGTTTACGCAGTCGCCGACGGCGAAGTTGTGCCTTACGTGGGAAACCCGCCCGGCGGTAAGTTCGGCGCCGTTCTAATCGCTCATCCGAACGCTTCCAATCCTGTTTGGTACAGCGGTTACCTCCATATGACGGATATTCGTGTAGCGGAGGGGCAACCGGTCAATCAAGCGACTCTCATAGGAAGCATTGGCAGTGCGGGAGCAACAAACGACCATCTTCATTTTGTAGTCTATTCAGGGAGAAACAGGCGCGGCAGCCTGATTTCTTTCAACGTAGATATCGTTGCCAGAACTGAGTTGACCACGGACACGCCGCTGATCACCGGTGTGAACCCACCGACGGTTACGCAAGGGCTCGGCTCGGAAACGATAACCATCAGCGGCACAAACTTCAATGCGAATTCGATCGTTGAAGTCAGAAACCCAAACGGTCGCGCAATGCAAATCACGCAGGATCCGGTTTCGGTTGTAGACACTGCACAAATCACATCCACGTCATCCAACACGATTGAAGTTCGTGTGCCGTTCAGATTTAGTGGTACCTACACAGTGTCGGTCATCAACAACGCACCTTCTTCCGGTGGGCTCACTAATTCCTCATCGTACGGAGTGTCAAACAAGTTTGAAATGATCTCCTCGCCAGGGTCTCTACATTCCACGCCGGTCATATTTATTCCGGGAATTATGGGCAGTCGCCTTGGTAGCCGTCGGACTAGTCTAGGGAACACAATCTACTTTGATGAGATTTTTCCAGGTTTGCCAACAGCTCGGGATCACCAAGAATTGCGTAATGGAACACGCGACGAGACTCCTTTGGAGAACAGACAAATTGTCGCGACCGGGATCCTATCGACTTACTTGGGTGACAACGTTCCATTTTTGGACCTGGATATCTACGGAAGCACACTTTCAACCCTGCTTGGATATGGAGGATTTAAGCTGTATGACGAAAAAAGAAACCCACGTCGACGTACATTGGCGGGGTGCGATACTGAGCAGAGGGACGCGAATTGATAAAGCAACATTCTTTCTGTAATTTCGTCAGATCGGATCCTCGTCCGGCGACATGTTCAAGTATCTGGACTGGCCGAGCCAGTCGTCGTTGGTTTCCATCAGGATCGCTGCGACGAGCCTGAGGACGGATTCTTCGTTCGGGAAGAGCGTCGCGACCCTCGTCCGCCGTTTGATCTCCTTGCTGAGCCGTTCGAGCA
>JAKOSS010000249.1 GCA_029777145.1 Acidobacteriota bacterium
GAAGGCCGTTCATCACGGACGTCTCGAACGGATCGGCAATTTCCTTCTTGACGGCGCGCACAACGAAAACGGCGCCGAGGCGCTTCGCAAGTATCTCGCCGACAATATCAGCGGTCCGATTGTCATGGTTTTCGGCGCGATGCGCGATAAGGAACTCGAAGGCGTCGCGTCCCATCTGTTTCCGCTGGCCACGACCGTGATCGTGACGCGGGCCAACAATCAGCGGTCGATGGAAACAATTGAACTTGCCTCGAGCGCCCGGCTCTTTGCGTCGGATGTGCACAAGGCACCGACGGTCGCGAAAGCGCTGCGTTTGGCGGAGCGGCTCGCGCCCCGTGATGCGACAATCGTCGTTACGGGTTCGCTTTACCTTGTAGGCGAGGCGCTCGCTGAGCTCAACCATGTTTCGAACGAATTCGTCGGTCCGAACTAGTTGATGCAATTGAACCTAATAGTTGATAATTGATAGTTGAAAGTTGATAGCGACTACTAACTACTGTCTACCGACTACCGTCTACTAGCGTATGTACAAAATCGTATTGATCCGCCACGGCGAAAGCGTTTGGAACAAAGAGAACCGATTCACCGGCTGGAAGGACGTCGATCTCAGCGAGAAAGGCGTGTCTGAGGCCACGGCTGCCGGCAAGTTGCTGAAGGATGAAGGGTTCGAGTTTGATCTCGCATACACATCGGTGCTCAAACGCGCCATCCGAACGCTCAACATCGTCCTCGATGAAATGGATACGATGTGGCTTCCGGTGATCAAGAACTGGCGTTTGAATGAGCGCCATTACGGCAATCTTCAGGGACTGAACAAGGCCGAGATGGCCCAGAAATTCGGCGATGAACAGGTCCTAATCTGGCGCCGCAGCTACGACATTCCGCCGCCGGCGATGGAGGCCGATGACGAACGCAACCCGCGGCTGGACCGGCGTTATGCGGATCTTTCCGACTCGGAGATCCCGCTCACCGAATGCCTCAAGGACACCGTCGCGCGGTTCGTTCCGTATTGGGATTCCGAGATCGCGAAAAGCGTCAAAGCCGGCAAACGGGTAATCGTCGCGGCTCACGGAAACTCGCTTCGCGCGCTGGTCAAGCATCTCGACGGAATTCCCGATGACGAGATCGTCAAGCTGAACATTCCGACGGGAGTACCGTTGGTTTACGAACTCGATGCCGATCTCAAACCGATCAAAAGCTATTATCT
Organism: Acidobacteriota bacterium; assembly: GCA_029777145.1. Next base: position 1,208 of record JAKOSS010000249.1, read on the forward strand.
CGGCGACGCCGACGCCATCAAGGCCGCGCAGGAAGCCGTCGCGAATCAGGGAAAAGCCAAATAATTTTCGATTTGCGATTGTTTCAATGAAACGGTCCGGATCCTGTCAGAGTGGACCAAATGCTTGATTCAGAATCGCAAATTGCAAATCGCAAATCGCAGATGAAGCGTTCGCTGGTGATTGCCGCGCTGGTTCTGCCGCTGTTTATCCTCGGCGGCGCGTGGCTTGCCGGGACGCGGCTCAGCGCACCGGCGCCGGCGACGGTAGGCAACTGCCCGCTTGACCTTGCTTGCGAAAGTATCGAATTCACGAGCGAATCCGGTTCAAAACTCAAGGGCTGGTTCATCAACGGCGAGGCCGGCCGCGGGACGATCGTTCTGATGCACGGTTTGCGATCGAACCGATCCGCGCTCGTCGATCGGATGAGGTTCCTGCGGAAGTCGGGATATGCGGTTCTTGCGTTCGATTTTCAGGGGAGCGGCGAAAGCCCCGGCGACAAACTGACGTTCGGATGGCTCGAACGTCTCGACGCCGAGGCCGCCGTCCGGTATGCGATGGCGAAACGCCCGGGAGCCAAGATCGGGGTCGTCGGGATCTCGATGGGCGGCGCCGCGTTTCTGCTATCGACAAACATGCCTCCGGTTCAGGCCGTCGTCCTCGAACTCGTCTATCCCCGAATGCGCGACGCCGTCAATAACCGGATGGATCAGTGGCTTTTTTCCGGCGCGCGTTACGTTTCGCCGCTCCTGACGATGCAATTCCCATTCAGAGTCGGCGTCTCGGCTGATTCGATCAAACCGATCGATCACGTCCGGAACCTTCACGTCCCGGTGCTCGTGATCGCCGGCGAGACCGATCCCTTCACGCGGCTTGAAGAAAGCAAGCAACTGTTCGACGCCGCGAACGAACCTAAGGAGCTGTGGATCGTCAATGGCGCATCCCATCAGGATCTCTGGAAGTTCAGCCCCCGCGATTATCAAGACAGGGTCCTCGGATTTTTTGAACCGATCATCAACGATCGGCCTGCCCCTGGAGGAGACGATGAAAAGAATCAGTCTTGCAATTGCGCTGATGACGATGCTCGCCGCGCTGATGACGAGCGCCGACGCTCAAACAAGGACCCGGAAAACAACGGCAACAACAAGTGAGATCGCTTCGGGGCTGAAAGAGGCGCTGACAAAAGGCGTTCGGTTCGCGATCGATACGCTCGGGCGTGAGAATGGTTTCCTCGACGACGTTCGGGTCAGGATCCCATTGCCGAAATCGCTCCAGAAGCTCGAAAAAGGTCTTCGCGCAGCGGGTCAGGGAAAGGCCGTCGATGAATTCGTCGAGTCGATGAATCACGCCGCCGAGAAGGCGGTACCGGTGGCGATCGACGTTTTTGCTGATTCGATCAAGCAGATGACCTTCGACGACGCCCGCAAGATTCTTTTCAGCGGCGAAAACGATGCGGCGACACAGTTCTTCCGCCGGACGAGTGAAGAGACGCTGCGCGGGAAATTTCGGCCGATCGTCGAGAAATTCACCGGCGAGGTCGGCGTCACGCAGAAATACAAGGACATGATCGGAAAGGGCGGTCCGTTTACGAAGATGTTCGTCGGCAAGGACGCGACGGATCTCGACGGTTACGTCACGCAGAAAGCCCTCGACGGCCTGTTCTTCATGGTCGCGCAGGAAGAGGCAAAGATCCGCAAGGACCCGCTCGGCCGCACGACCAGCCTGCTAAAGAAAGTGTTTGGAATGATCAAGTAATTTTCGATTTGCGATTTTCAATTTGCGATTTTGTCTCGAATCGCGTCTTTGAGCCACTGGACGCTTGTAAATGCGGATCTGCGTGAATTAGTGCGGATCCGCTTTCCGATTTTTCCGCGTCATCCGCGCGATCCGCGGCTGATCGTTCCAACGCGCGATCCGCGGCTGATCGTTCCAATGCGCGATCCGGAATGATCTATGTCGTCGATTCGGGCCGGCGCACGTGAACGATCGCAAATTGCAAATCGAAAATCGCAAATCGAATGACATTCGTCGCGCGGATTGATAGAATGCTCGTTTCGGAAAGGTCAGGAATTCGTAACCGTAATGAGTATCAAGCAGATCACCGTCCGCGGTGCGCGCCAGCATAATCTCAAGAACATAAACGTCGACATCCCGCGCGACTCGTTTACCGTAATCACGGGCCTCAGCGGGTCCGGAAAATCGTCCCTCGCGTTCGATACGATCTACGCCGAAGGCCAGCGCCGTTACGTCGAATCGCTTTCCGCCTACGCCCGTCAGTTTCTCGATCAGCTTGAAAAACCCGACGTCGATTCGGTTGAAGGACTGAGTCCGGCGATCTCGATCGAACA
>JAKOSS010000250.1 GCA_029777145.1 Acidobacteriota bacterium
CCGACGGTGATCCCGAAACGGTTTCCGAATTCCCGCGCGGCCCAAGATTGCAGAAACGTTCCCTGATCCTGAAGCTCCCGATCGTTCGGATCGTTCGCGAGACGCATGAAGAACTCGATCCCGATCTCGGCCGGCTTGATGTCGCCGACGTTGAGCATCCAGAAGCGGTCCATCCCGTTCACGAACGCCTTCGACATCTCCTCGCGGATCAGCGCCGGCGGCGTCGAATTCAGCCACAGATATGAAAGCGGACGGCCGAGGTACGAGATGTGATAGTAAACTCCGAATCCGCCACGACGCTTTTGCTCTTCGACGGAAGGGAAGTAGCGGATGTAGCCGAAATTGTCGTCGGGAAAGACGATCGTCACGTCGTCGGGAACCTTCAAACCGGCTCGATAATCGGCAAGTACTTCCTTGTACGGGCAAAAGATCTGCGGCACTTCGTCCGCGCGTTTTCCCGCATTCGAAGCCAGCAGTCCGCGTTGGACGCCGAAGATCTTCTCAAGGACCGCTATTCGTTCCGTTTGTGATTTCGGGCCTTGGATCGCGCTGTCGTGGATGCCGCGCATGCCGATCGTGTAAATACTCTCGAACTTTCCGTTCGAACGTGCGCGCTCGGCCCAGTATTCCGTCACATCCTTCTCGTTCGTCAGGAAATTGTATTTTTCTTTCGGAAGTTTCCACTCGCCGACGTTGTTGCGCAACATCGGTTCGGCGTGCGAACTTCCCATCACGATCGCGTAGTCGTCGGCGGTCTGCGCGTTCCCGGCGATCTCGTTGAACGGTTTCGTGACCTCGTGCATCGCCGGCCAGCAGGTGTTCGCCTTGAGCCGCAACAACAGTTCGAAGACCCGCGCGTAGGTTTTCGGTCCGGGATTTCCGACTTCAGGCTCGATCGTCTTCGCCGCCCACGGCTGAAATCCCCAATCCTCGTCGTTGATGAAAATGCCGCGGTATCGGACCGCAGGTTCACGCCCGACGACAGTCTTCGCCGGAACCTTGACCGATCGCGACTTTTCGGGCCGAATATCGGCCCACCAGACCCAAGGCGAAACGCCGATCATCTGCGAAAGCTGAAAGACGCCGAACGCCGTTCCGCGACGGTCTGATCCGGCGACGACGAGCGCACGCTCAATGCCGCGCGACGGATTCGGCACGGTCGCGATCACGTACGTTTCACGTTTGCCGTTGATCGCCGAAACGTCGAGCCGTTTCGACTTGATCAAACCGTCGACGAATGGATTCGATCCGATCGTTCCGAACACGATCACTGCACGGCCCGTCGGCTTATTTGCGCTGACGGCCGGACGGAGGTCCGAAACGAGTTCGACGTCTCCCGCGAAGGCGTCGGCAGCGAGGCGTACGATCTTAAAGTCCTTCTCGCTGACGAAGATAGGCGTCGCGGAATTGGCCGAAACGACTTCAAAGGATTGCGCGAACGATGCGGACGCAAGCAACGAAAAGACCGCTGCCGACAGCAGCCATGCAAGCGTTCGGGTTTTCGAATCCGTTCGCATCGATCTTAAGGTTTCTTCGGTTTCTTTGTTTCGGGTGCGACACTCTCGTCGATATCCGTCGACGCCGACCTAACGCGCTTGTATTCGAGATCCGACGTGTCTTCCGGCAAGGGCGGTCCTTTGTAAATGATCGCCAGTTCCGCGATCGCCGTCGTCTTGTCCGAGCCGAATCCGGAGAGCGATACGAGCTTAATGTAACGCGCCTGGATCGTTGTTCCGAACGCGATCGTCTGCGGATCGAATGTCGAGAGAAGCTCGCCCCGCTTGATCTCACGCCAATTCGAGCCGTCGTTGCTGACCGAGAACGAGTATTCGCGGATGTCGCCTTCGTGATCGCGATGATTCTGGCGCGGCATCAGGACGAGTCCCGAAAACGCGACCGGTTTCGGGAACCGGAGCATGATCTCCTGATTCCGCCGGTCGCTCTTTTGGTCGCCGGCGATCCAGAACGTGTTCGGGTCACCGTCGAACGCCAGCACCTGCTCCTTGACGTCGGTCAGCGCGCCGAGCCGGAGCATGATGCGCGTCGGGAAAAGGATCGAGCGGAAAGTCGCCGGATCGATCGCGATCTTCGGATCGAATCGATCGCCTGCCATGTAATCGAGGATCGAACGGCGCAGTTGGCGCGCCGCGATTCGGTTTTCGAGGTCGTTCTCCAGATCGGCGCTTGAAACGAAAAGTTTTCCGCGTCCGACGCGTGCTTCGAAAAGCATCCCGAGTTTGTAATTGCGGTTCCAGTCGTCAACGGGCTGGACGATCGGCGGAAGTTCCATCGGGAGCCGGTCGAGATTCACCGCGCGGGCGCCGCGGACGAGATCGCTCCACTGCCAATCGTTGAAATTCTCGGTCGGAAATCCGGCGAGCGCGGGATGTTTCGCGTCGATCCAAAGCCCGAGCATTCGTCCCCATGCCGGGTTCATCAAGCGGTTCCAAAAGACGGGAACCGTATCGAGCGGCGGCGACGTCCAGTCGAGATCCGACTTTCGCGGCATGTAAAGGACGTTTCCGCCCTTCGCGAGCGCCTTTTCGGCCTCGTTCCAAGAATGTGTGATCAGAACTCCGCGCGGCGCCTCGGCCGAATTCTCGTTCGGATAAACCCAAAAGTTCCAGTCGTTCTCGAATTCCGTTCCGCGGATCCCGACGACCAGTTTGAAAACGCCCGGCGCCTTGAGCTTAGAAAGATCGGCCGACACCGTTCCGACGCTCACGGTTTTCCCGATCGGGATCGTCGCCTTGAACTCGCCCGATTCCGTGGTCGTTCCTGACGCATCAACGATCTTCCAATAAACGGTCGCGTTCCCGATCGGCTTTTCCCCGTAATGGGCGATCTCGATCGGAATCTCGAATCGCTCGTCCGACTTGAAAACGCGTTTATACAGCCGTGCCAATGGAACCGTCTGGTTGTTGAACCGCCGGAATTCCTCTGCGGTGACGTAGCCCTTTTCCTCCCAGAACGTGTCGAGAAGTCCGACGAGCGCCGTCCCTTGGCCGATATAGTCGTGCAGATCCAGTAATTGAAATCCCGCCATTCCAGGCGTCCGGAGATTCGCCTCGATCTCTTCCTTGTAACAATTCAGCTGGAACTTGCCCGAAGCCATTGCGAACTGCTTGTTCATCGCCAGCACGCCCTTCTTGCACGCCGATTCGCGAAAGATCTCGTAATTTCCGGGCTGCAGATAACCCGTGAATTTCTTGATGACGTCGAAATCCGGATACGCGTCCCATTGTCCGAGTTCGTGCGAGAGGACCGGGACGTCGATCCCGTCGAGCGATGCGCCGTAGTCCTTCCCGAACCAGGCTGAGTTTCCGCGGAGCGGTTTCGGGCCGATCCGTTGCATCACCAAATAATCAGTGCCGACCTGCAGGTTCGGGACCTCGCGTTCCGTATGTCCCGTTCCGTTCGTGTAAAGCCGCCGCGGATCGGCTTTCCGGTAATGCGCGATCCATTTGTCGAACGCGTCCTTCCAACGTCCTTTCGGCTCGTTGCTCGGCGAGAAAAGAATGAAAGAAGGGTGATTTCCGTAGGCGCGGATGATCCGCTCGGTCTCGTCGTACAGGATCTTCTCCATTGGCGTGCCGGGAGAGACCTCGTTCCAGAATCCGGGTTCGGGCTGAAGATAGATCCCGATCTCGTCTGCCGCCTGAAACGCCGCTTCGGGCGGGCAAAACGAGTGAAACCGGATGTGGTTTATTCCCCAGTCCTTATTGATCCTGAAGATCTTGCGCCAGTATTCGACGTCGGTCGGCGGATAACCGGTGAGCGGGAAGTCGCCGCCGTGATGGGTGCCCCGAAGATAGATCGTGCGTCCGTTGAGTTTGATCTCGCGCCCTTCTGCGGAGACTTTCGCAAAGCCGAACGAGACCGTTCGGCGGTCGGTTCCGGCATCCGATGTCAGCGAGATCTCGAGCGATTGGAGTTTCGGTGAGAATTCACTCCACTCCCGGGCGTTCGGGAATGACAAGTTCAGTTCCGCGGATCCACCTGACGCATCCCAGCTTGCCTCCGATTCGTTGCCATTGGCCGTGATATTTCCGCGGCCCGCCTGGCCGGAGTCATTGCCGATCTTCACGACGACGCGCGCGGTCTTCGTTGCCGGATCCGGAAACACCTGCACATCGTCTATCCAGGCAAGCGGACGGGCGCGCAGTCCGATGTCACCGACGACCCCGTTCCAACTCATCCCGAGCGAGTCCGAGACGCTGTGCGCGTCGGGCCGGTATTTCTCGAGCATGCGGTTGTCGACGCGGACCGCGAGCCGATGCTTGCCCGGCGCAAGCGCTCCGAGATCGTATTCGTGCGGCGCGACGAGCGAGCGGTTCGATCCGATCCGGACGCCGTCGACGAAAACGGTCGACTCCCATCGCGGGCGTTCCATGAAAAGGACGACGTGACGTCCGTTCCAGCTATTCGGAATATTGATCTCGCGCGAATACCACGCGGCGCCGAGATAATGCCGCGGCGGTTGCGACAGAAACGGAACCTTGACGTTGCCGTTCGAGATGAAGTCTTTGTAATCGGCGCGCAGCGACCAGTCCTTGTCGTAGAGCGAAAGGACCCATGGCGTCCGGGCGGTGATCTCGTCGCCGAAACCCTGAGCCTGAAGAATGCCGGGAAGTTCGATCGAATCAGGCAACTCCCGCGATGCCCAGCCTTCCGTGACACCTTTGTCGTCTCGGTCCAGCGCGAACTGCCAATCGCCGGCGAGATCAGAAATGTTCCACGGCTGGGCGAATCCCGAATGAACGCCGATCAGAATCACGACGAGCAGCGCAAAGTGCAGGCGGATCTTGTTCATGGCAGTAGAGTGGGCGGCGACCGGAAACAGACGCCGACAAATCGTAATTTCAGGCCGCAGAAGCGGACTCGGAAAAAAATTGGTCAATCCAATTTGCAACCCGACAGGTTTTCGTTGCCAAACCTAAACGTTTTTGTTATTGTCTAGGCATCATACTTAGTTAAGCGTTTTACTGTTCTATCAAAAAATATATGTTTCGGGCCGAAATGGCAATTCCGAACATGCTGAAACGACGAGGAAAAATCGTCTTCCCGACCAAATTGGTCAAACAAGAGTTAACTATGTCTAAGGCAGAGCAATCAAATTCGAAATACAAGTTCGTGAAGTACCTTTGGAACGACAGCGAGGTCGAGGGAATGGACGGCGTCGATCGTCTCGTTTACCGCTCGAATCGTCTCGGGGACGATCTGACGCTGACCAACACCGGCGGCGGGAACACTTCGTCGAAACTGATGATGGAGGATCCGCTTTCGAAAGAGGAGGTCGAGGTCCTTTGGCTGAAGGGATCCGGCGGCGATCTTCGCACGGCGAAGCGCGACGGTTTCGCGTCCCTTTATCTCGACAAAGTCCGCGCGATGAAGCCGATCTATCAGAACGACCCCGCGAACGGTCCGAAATCGGAGATCGAAGATGCGATGTATCCGATGTACTCGCATTGCGTGTTCGACCTGAACCCGCGCGCCTGCTCGATCGATACTCCGCTGCATACGCTCGTGCCGTTCAAGCACGTCGATCACCTTCATCCGAACGCGGTGATCGCGGTTGCGGCCTCGGTCAATCAGGAAAAGCTGACGAAGGAGATCTACGGCGAAGAAGTCATTTACATTCCGTGGCAACGTCCCGGTTTCGACATCGGACTGAAGATCGAACAGCTGATCAAGGAAAACCCGAACGCCAAGGGGATCCTGCTCGGTCACCACGGAATGAGTTCGTGGGACAACAACGACAAGACGTGCTACGAAACGGCGCTCGAGATCATCGACCGCGCGGCGCAGTTCATCGAGGAACGCGACAAGGGCGAGGCGACGTTCGGCGGGCAGAAATACAAGGCGCTCGACGACGCGACGCGCCAACACCTTCAAACCGAGATCATTCCCTTCATCCGCGGCCAGGTTTCGATCTACAAGCGGTTCGTCGGCACCGTTCAGGACGATTGGAAGATGCTCCGTTTCGTCAATTCGAACGACGGCCCGCGGCTCGCGGAGCTCGGAACGTCGTGTCCCGATCACTTCCTCCGTACCAAGATCAAGCCGCTGTTCGTCAACTGGAATCCCGAAACCGGCGATCTTGAAGGCCTGAAAACGGCGATCGCCGACGGCCTCGTTCAGTACCGCAAGGATTACGCGGCGTATTATGACCGCTGCAAGCATCCCGATTCACCGGCGATGCGCGATCCGAACCCGACGGTCGTCCTGATCCCGGGCCTCGGCATGATCGCGTGGGGCAAGAACAAGTCGGAATCGCGCGTCACCGCCGAATTCTACAACTGCGCGATCGAAGTGATGCGCGGCGCCGAAGCCATCGATGAATACGAAGCGATGGATCAGCAGGA
>JAKOSS010000251.1 GCA_029777145.1 Acidobacteriota bacterium
CCCTCGCCGGTGTTGCTCTTGCCGCCGATCCGGTTCATCGCGATCGCCAGCGCTTCGTGCGCCTCGCGACTGATCGAACCGTACGACATCGCACCGGTCTTGAACCGCGCGAGAATGCTCTCTACGGGCTCGACCTCGTCGAGCGGGACGCCTTCAAGCCCGTCCCGGAATTTCAGAAGACTGCGGAGCGTCGATGAGTTGCGCGTGCGTTCGTCGACCTCGCGGCTGTATTCCTTGAAGACCGAGTAGTCGCCGCTGCGGCACGCGCGCTGGAGCGCGTGGATCGTTGACGGATTGAACAGATGGAATTCGCCATCGGCGCGCCACTGATGGTTCCCGCCCGATTCGAGCGAATCCGGCAAGTGCGGATCGAGGAAGGCAGTTGCGTGTCGGCGACGCGATTCCCGAGTGATCTCTTCGAGTCCGACGCCGCCGATCCTCGATGGCGTCCGCGTGAAATATCGCTCGATGACAGCGCGGTCAATACCGAGAGCCTCGAAGATCTGCGCGCCGTGATAGCTGCGGATCGTCGAGATCCCCATCTTCGACATCACCTTCACGACGCCTTTCGTGACTGCCTTGACGAAGTTCTTGATCGCGACCGACTCGCCGATCTCGAGCGCGCCGTCCTTGATCCGGTCGTGGATCGTTTCAAACGCGAGATAAGGGTTGATCGCGGTCGCACCGTATCCGAGCAGCGTCGCGAAATGATGAACTTCGCGCGGTTCTCCGCTCTCGACGACGAAACCGACCTGCGTCCGCGTTCCCTCGCGCGTCAGGTGATGGTGAACCGCGGAAACGGCAAGCAATGCGGGGATCGGCACGCGGTATTCGTTCATCTCCCGGTCCGAGAGAATGAAGATGTCGTAGCCGTCGGCGATCGCGGCGCTTGCCTGGTGGCAGAGTTTTTCGAGCGCCCACTCGAGACCCTGCGCGCCGTGCTCGCGGTCGAACAGCATCGGCAACGTGATCGTGCTGAATCCGCACTTGCCCCAGATGCTTTCGGAGCTTCCCATCAGCCGCAGTTTTTCGAGTTCTTCGTTGGTCAGGACAAACGAGTTGAGCCTGATCTGATGGACGGCTTTCTCGTTCGGTTCGAAGAGATTGACGTCGCGTCCGAGCATGACGTCTGCCGAAGTCACAAATTCTTCGCGGATCGCGTCGATCGGCGGATTCGTGACCTGCGCAAAGAGCTGTTTGAAATAGTTGTAGAGCAACTGCGGGCGTTCCGAGAGCACGGCGAGCGGAGTGTCGTTGCCCATCGATCCGACCGCTTCCTCTCCGTTCCGGGCAATCGGATCGATGATCAGGCGCAGTTCCTCGTCGGTGTAGCCAAAGGCCCGCTGGCGTTTGAGCACCGTCTCGTGATTCGCTTCGTGGACGAACGGCGGCCGCGGCATGTCGTTGAGATCGAGAACATGCTGTTTGAGCCAAACGCGGTACGGCTGCGATTCGGCGATCCGTTGTTTGATCTCGTCGTCGGGTACGATCCGGCCGGCGACCGTATCGACAAGGAACATCTTGCCGGGTTGAAGGCGGCCTTTTTCGAGGACATTTTCGTGCGCAATGTCGAGAACGCCCGTCTCAGACGCCATCACAACCCGCCCGTCCTTCGTGACCGTGTAGCGCGCGGGCCGCAAACCATTCCGGTCGAGACACGCGCCGACAATCCGGCCGTCGGTGAACGTCATCGACGCCGGTCCGTCCCAGGGCTCCATCAGGCACGAATGATATTGATAGAATGCCAGTTTCTCGTCGCTCATCGGGTTCGCGGCCGAGAGCGGTTCCGGCATCATCATCATCATCGTGTGCGGCAAAGTTCGACCGGCGAGCGTCAGCGTTTCGAGTGCGTTGTCGAAAGTTCCGGAGTCGCTCGCATCGTCGTCGAGGACGTGCAAAAACTTCGGAAGATCGTCGCCGAAAAGGTCCGACTTGAGAATATGTTCGCGGGCGTGCATCCAGTTGACGTTGCCGCGGAGCGTGTTGATCTCGCCGTTGTGCGCGATGTAACGCAACGGTTGGGCGCGCGACCAGTTGGGAAACGTGTTGGTCGAAAATCGCGAATGAACGACCGCGATCGCGCTTTCGAAAAGATCATCGTGAAGGTCCGGATAGAACTCGCCGAGCTGATGCGTCGTCAGCATTCCCTTGTGGACGATGGTCCGCGTCGAGAGACTGGCGAAATAAAAATCGTCCGCCAGACGCTCTTCCTGCCGCGTGATCTGCTCTTTCGCCCAACGCCGGATGACAAAGAGCTTCCGCTCGAAATAGTCGTTGTCGGTGACAAACTCGGCCTTGCCGATGAATACCTGCCGGATCCTCGGCTGCGAGTTTCTTGAAGCGGTTCCGAGCGAACCGTTGTTTACCGGAACGTCGCGCCAGCCTAGCAGGTGCTGGCCCTCCTCGGCGATCGTTCGTTCAAGAATCTTTTCGCACTCAAGCCGGGCCGCATCGTCCGTCGGCAGGAAGAGCATCCCGACGGCGTATTCTCCCGGCGACGGAAGTTCAATGTGCAGTTTTTCACATTCCCGCCTAAAAAAAGCGTCGGGGATCTGCGTCAAAATTCCCGCACCGTCACCCGTGTTTTCGTCGGCGCCGATCGCCCCGCGATGCTCCATTCGCACGAGAATGGAAAGTGCGTCTGAAACGGTTCCATGCGACGCACGGCCGGCGATGTCGGCAATGAAACCGACACCGCACGAATCGTGTTCGAAGTCGGGCAGATACAGGCCTCTCCTGTCGGGATCACTCTTCATTTCTTCAGATCTCATGACGCCTGCCGGAGATCAAACAGATCGTTGAGTCCAATGTTGCCGCCGCAAAGGATCAATACGACGTGGCTCGACTCGTCGAAGTTATCGCGCAGGCGTTCGGCCGCGGCGACCGTGCACGACGTCGCCGGTTCGGTCAGCACCTTCGAACTGTCGAGCAGGTAGAACATTTCGCGGATCGCCTCATCGTCTTCGACGACCGTCACGCACGAAAGATGTTTCCGCGCGAGGTCGAACGTCAACGGCGAAACGGCCGGCGCTCCGAGCGTCCGCGCGATCGACGTGATCTCCGACAACGAGACAATCTCGTCCGCATCAAGCGCCTGCGCCATCGCGTCGGCGCCCCGCGTTTCGACGCCCCAGATCCTGACGTTCGGCCGGACCGCCTTGATCGCCGCCGAAACTCCGCCCGCCAATCCGCCGCCGCCGATGCTGACAACGACGTCCGTGACCTTGGGAACGTCTTCGAGGATCTCCAAACCGATCGGTCCCTGCCCGGCGACGACCTCCTCGTCGTCGAACGGATGAACGTAAAGATAACCCTCACGCTCGAGCTCTTCGGCGCGATCGAACGCCTCGGCCATGGTCGTCGTCAGGACGACCGTCGCTCCGAAATTTTCGGTCCGCTCGATGTAATAAGTCGGCGTGTATTCGGGCATCAGGATCAGCGCCTTGCGGTTCAGTGTCTGTGCCGCGAACGCGACCGCCTGGGCGTGGTTTCCGCCGCTGACGGCGACGATCCCGCATTTTCCACCGCGATCGGTCAGCAGCTTGTTGAATGCGCCGCGCACCTTGAACGCGCTCGTGTCCTGAAGCAGCTCGAGTTTGAGATAGAAGTTTGCGCCGAACCTCGAACTCAGTGATTTATCGACGATCGTCGGCGTGCGTTTAATGTAGGGAGCAATTCGTTCCGCGGCGGTCTGAATTCGGCCAAGCTGAATTTCAGACTTGCTGCGATCTGGAAAACGAACCGTATATCCCTCATTAGTCGTCGACGTCATCATGTTATTTACCTCGTAGTTACGCTCGTTTGCGTCTCCTTAAGTAGTTCAACTCTCTTTTCATATGCGTTGCGGACGATCGATACGTCCTCCAAAAATGGTTCCAATTCTTCCATGCGAAGCGCCTGCGGACCGTCAACGAGCGCGACGCTCGGATCAGGGTGGAAATCGACGAGGATCATGTTCGCGCCGGCGATCACGCCCTGCGCCGTGACATGCATGATGTCGAGCACGCCGTCGGAACTGCGCGCGCGCGATCCGACCGAATGCGACGGGTCGATGCACACCGGCATCCTCGTAAGTCGTTTGACAACAGGAATATGCGCGAAATCGACCATGTTCCGGTGCGGATCGCCGATGTTCGTCTTCATTCCGCGCAGCGCGAAAATGACCTTCTGGTTTCCCTCGCTGGCGAGATATTCGGCCGCGTGGAGCGATTCGTCGAGCGTGATCCCGAATCCGCGCTTGAGCAGGACCGGAAACTCCTGCTGGCGTCCGACGCTCTTGAGAAGTTCGAAATTCTGCGTGTTGCGGGTCCCGATCTGGAGCATAACGCCGGTCGGGTCGCCGGTCGCGCGGAGCGCCTCACGGATCTCGTCGAGATGCGATTCGTGCGTGATCTCCATCGCGATCACCTTGATCCCATACTTGCCGGCCAACTCGAAGACGTATTCGAGGCAGTTCTTGCCGTGTCCCTGGAACGAATAAGGGCTCGTCCGCGGCTTGTACGCGCCCATGCGCGTGCAGACCTGACCGTTCGCCTCGAGCGCCTTCATCATCGATTCGACGCTCTGCGGCGAATCGACAGCGCACAATCCGGCGAAGACGTTGAGATTGTCCTGGCTGAACAAGACTCCGTTGTAAGTGAAGTGATTGGGACGGTTATCCTGTTTGTGACGACCGAGGATGCGATATTCCTCCGAGACCCTGACGACGTGATCGACGCCCGGAAAGCTCCGCATTTCGTCGAGCGAAAGCGCGGCCGTGTTGCCGATCAGATAGATCTCGGTGAGAAGCTGCGCCGCGCCCTGCACGCGGTGTATGCGCATCTCGATATTCGGTACGTTCTTGAGATGGGCCTCGAGCCGCTTGTACTCGCGGCTTTCGGCGTCGATCTCGGGTTTCAGAATGATGATCATTACTATTTGCGATTTTCAATTTGCGATTTGCGATCGCTACTCGGAGTCCAAATTCCAGAATTCCAAGATTCCAAAGGGCCCGTAGTTACGGCTCACTGCTTACGGCTCACGGCTCACTGCTTACACGTTGATCGTCGAATACCGTCCGAGGAAACGGACCTCGGAAGCGAATTCGCTGATCTCGTCGAGCGCGCCGCGGAGCTCGCTTTCGTTCGCCGGCGCCTGAAGATCGAAGTAGAAATTGAACTCCGACGGCATTCCTTTGATCGGCCGGCTTTCGATCTTCAAAAGATTTATGCCGCGGCGGACAAAGGGCCTCATCGCGTTGTGCAGCGCGCCCGGTTGGTGCTTCAAGCGCACGATCAAGGAGATCTTCGCCCCCTTCGGACCCGGCTCCGGCGAGTTCGTCAAAAGCGCGAAGCGCGTGAAATTCTCGGAATGGTCTTCGATGTGCTCGCGCAGGATCTTCCCGCCGTAGATCGACGCCGTGCGTTTTCCGCCGATTGCCGCCCGCGACGGATCGCCGCTTTCGACAACGCGCATCACGCTGCCCGCCGTGTCGTCCGCCGCGACTCCGGTCAATTCGGGGTGCGCGGCAAAGAACCGTTCGCACTGCGCGAGCGCGACCGGATGCGATTCGAC
>JAKOSS010000252.1 GCA_029777145.1 Acidobacteriota bacterium
CCCGCGTACGACGCCGACTCCATGCCGAGATCGTAGATCGAAAGGGCGTCGGCGAGAGCTTCGGAAATGGCCGACTCGCCCGGCGCTTCGTTGAAATACCCGACGACCGTCAGAATCTCGGGCCTGTCCGGACCGAGGTTGTTGATCTCCGTGCCGAGCGCGTCAAGCGAATTCAGCGCGTACTCGACCGCTTCGGCGGCGTCGGGCGCGGCGTTTATCCCGACCGCGTACCATTTTTGAATTGCGGGTTCCATTGCTTTGGATTCAAGATTCAAGAATCAAAATTCAAGGTTCGAAGATCAGGATTCAAGATTCAATGTAACCCGGGATTCGAAATTCGATGTGAGTTTCGATTCCCGATACTTCGTTTTTGAATCTTCAACCTTGAATTTTGAATCTTGAATTTTATCTGTCTTTGATTCCGATCTCGTCGAGCCGGCGTTCCTGATTCCGCCAGTCTTCGACAACCTTGACGAAGAGCTTCAAGAAGACGCGCTTGCCGAGAAACTTCTCGATGTCCGCGCGGGCACGGGTGCCGATGTCACGGATCTTCGTTCCCTGATGCCCGATAATTATCTTCTTCTGGGACGGCCTTTCGACGTAGATCGCGCAGAAGATCTTCGGCAATTCTGGATCGGACTCGTCGAACATCTCCGTCACGACGGCCGTCACGTACGGGATCTCCTCGCCGGTCGATGCGAGGATCTTCTCGCGCACCATCTCGGCGACGATCGCGCGCACCGGCTGATCGGTCATTTCGTCTTCGTCGAAGATCGCGTCGCCTTCGGGCAGATGCGAAATGATCTCGCCGACGACAGTTTCGACGGCGTCTCCCTTGAGCGCTGAAACGGGGATCACCGCGGCGAAGTCATACACTGCCGAGTATTGTTCGATCAGCGGCAGAAGCGCGTTCTTGTCCTTGATCTTGTCGATCTTGTTGAGCACGAGGATCGCCTTCTTGCCCGAGTCCTTGACGAGATCGAGGACGAATTTATCGCCGTTCCCGGTCGACACGCTCGCGTCGCGCATGAGGACGATCAGGTCGACCGACATGATCGCGTCATGGACCGCTGACATCATCCGTCGGTTCAGCAAATATCCCGGTTTATGAACGCCGGGCGTATCGACAAAGACGATCTGGCCGTCGTCGCGCGAAACGATCCCCTGAATTCGGTACCTGGTTGTTTGCGGTTTGTTCGAAACGGCGGCGATCTTCTCGCCGACAACGCGGTTCAGAATCGTCGATTTCCCGGCGTTCGGGCGGCCGATCAATGCCACGTAGCCGCTGCGGAACGTGCCGTTGGTGGTGCCGGGATCGTCTGCCGTCTTGCTTTTGCTCATCTGACTTTGACTTGAATTTCTTTCTTGCCGCACGGCGCGCGGAAGGTGACGGTGAACTCGCCGATCTTTCCGCTGATTGATTTTACAACGTAGAATGCGCGTCTTGAACTGAAGCCGATCGATCGGTCGGCGGTGACGTCGACATCCTCGGCGCTGCTCGACTCGGCCGTGATCTGCGTCGGATCATGATCGATATCGTCAAAACCGACAAGAATTCCGAGACTTCCGCCGCCGGCGATAATCGAGATATTTTCCTGACTCGCGACCAGTTGGCAAGGCTTGATCGGCGTTTCGGGGATGACGCGCGGACGGACATCGCCCGTCGGGTCCGTTTTGACCTGTTCGGGATTCGGATTTTCGGACGTCGTTTCGGGCTTGGCCGGAACTTCTTCGGGTTTGCGTATCTCAGACGTGTTCGGTTTCCCGACGGTGATGATGATCGGGTCGAACAGCGGCTTCGAAGATGAAACGGTCGAATCTTTTGGGGTCGGAGTGACTTCAGGTGTCGGAGTCGTTTCGGGCGTAGGAGTCACGGTCGGACTTGCCTCCGGCGTCGGCGTCGCTTCAGGCATGACTTCGGGGGTCGGTGTCACCGTCGGCGTCGCTTCCGGCGAAACCGCAGGTGTAGGAGTCACGGTCGGAGTCGCCTCCGGCGAACCTTCGGGCGTCGGAGTCGGTGTCGTTTCGGGAGTCGCTTCCGGCGTGACTTCGGGGGTCGGTGTCGTTTCGGGTGTCGCTTCCGGCGAAACTTCGGGGGTCGGTGTCGTTTCGGGAGTCGCTTCCGGCGTGACTTCGGGCGTC
>JAKOSS010000253.1 GCA_029777145.1 Acidobacteriota bacterium
CGTGCCGGCGCTTCCGGGCGCGCGCGACCGGACGATCCTGATGGGCGGATTCTCGAAGGATTACGCGATGACCGGATGGCGGGTCGGTTACATTTGCGCCGTTCCGGAACTTCTCGAAGCGTTCTCGAAGATCCACCAGTACGCGGTCATGAGCGCACCGACGATCTCGCAGTTCGCCGCGCTGGCCGCATTGAAGATCGGTGAACCGTTCGTCCAGGAAATGAAGGCCGAGTACGATCGCCGACGAAAGCTCGTTGTCGCAACGCTGAACGAGATCGGACTCGATTGTTTCGAGCCGCGCGGTGCGTTTTACGCCTTTCCATCGATCAAGCGAACGGGACTCACGAGCGACGAATTTTCCGAACGGCTTCTCGTCGACCAAGAGGTCGCCGTGATCTCGGGAACGAGCTTCGGCATCGGCGGCACGGGTCATGTCCGCGTCGCGTACTGCAAGTCGTACGATCAGATCGAGATCGCGCTCGAGCGCATCTGGAAGTTCGTCGAAGGCGTCTGAAAATGCGCGGGAATGGCAGTCGTCCGCCAGGAATGGTCGAAGTTCCGTTTCGGTCGATGAGGCCAATTCTTTGGGCCGGGATTGCGTAGTTCGCCGTGGGCTTTCGAGTCACTGTCATGTCGATGCCGTCGCGATGCGGCTTGTTGACGATGGAAACTCACGGTGATCTGTGATCAACCGTCGGAATCCGACGAAATCCCGCATTCCGGATATTCCAGATCAAGAATTCAATTGCCCTGCATGACGACCGTCCGTTCAAAACGGGCGGCCTCATTTTCTTGTGTAGGGCGGTTTCGATTAATATCTTGGCGATGGGAAACTCGGTCAAACGGCTCGGAATACGGGCGTTGGTCTTCAGAAAGAACGGTTCGTTCGCGATTCGACTTCTGTGCCTCATCTTCGGCGTCGGACTGACGATCTTCTTTCGCCGCGTCGAGCTCTTCAACGATGAATCTCTTCCGGATGACGACGCACTGATCTTCGTCAGCAATCATCCGAACGCACTGATCGATCCCGCACTTCTATTCGTCGCGCTTCCGCGGCAGATCGCCTTCCTCGCCAAATCGACTCTCTTCCGGATGCCGATCATCGGAACGCTGATCAGGACCGTCGGTGCGCTCCCGCTTTATCGCCAACAGGACGCCGGTGAGGACGTTTCGAAGAATCTCGAAACGTTCCGGCTGACCCGCGAACTTCTAAAATCCGGCGGCGCGATCGCCCTCTTTCCGGAGGGAATTTCGCATAGTTCGCCAAAACTTCTGCCATTGAAGACCGGAGCCGCGCGGATCGCGCTCGGCGCGGTCTCTTCCGGAAAAGATCCCGACTCGCTGCGACTGTCGATCGTCCCGGTCGGGCTCTACTACACGAGCAAGACGACGTTCCGAAGCGACGCGCTTCTTCATTTCGGACGTTCGTTTCGAATCGCACCCGTCGAGCTCGACGAACACGGTCACCCGCCGCGAGAGGCCGTTCGCGAACTCAACGATCAGATCGCGACGGCGCTGCGCTCGGTCACGCTCAACGCCGAGTCTGAAGCCGAATTGAAGGTCGCGAAGATCGCGGAAGAAGTGTTCACCGTGACGACGCCGCAGGAAGAGAATCTCGCGGAGCGTCTGGAATTCCTCCAGAAATTTGTTGGTGACGAGAATCTCGAGAGCGACGGAAAATTGGAAAAGCGGCTTGAAGAATACGACCGCAAACTCGACTCGCTCGGGATTGATTCCGAATTTCTCGACCTCGCGTCATACTCCCGGAGATTCGTGCTCAAGCATGCGATTCTCCGATCATGGTATCTGATCCTTCTCTCGCCGCTGTTGATCGTCGGCATTGCGCTGCACTTTATCCCGTACCAACTCTCCCGATTGATCGCCGCGACGCAAACGCGCAAAGGCGAACATGACATGACGTCGACGGTGAAATTCATTTCGGCGATGGTGTTTATTCCGTTGACCTGGCTCTTGGTTGCGGTCGCGATCGATCTGGCCTTCGGATGGAAATTCGCGCTGCTGTCGGTTCCGCTTTCGTTTCTCGCCGGCTGGGTCGCGCTGCGTTCGCTGGAGGAGATCGACGAACTGAGGCAATGGCTGCGTGCGATCTTCGTCTTCTTCGCGAAGCGCGAAACGTTTCTGCGCCTGCTCGCCGAGAGGCGGCGTTTGTTCGATAAGGTCAGACGATAGGATTCCGGGCGTTCGAGAGAACTTCGCGGATCAGCGCCTTTTGAACTTCGCTCATCTCAGGCGGCATCGTTTCGACCGTAAACCAGCCGAACGAGCAGATCTCACGACTCTTTATCTCAGGAATGCCGTCGGTTGACGCTCGGAACATGACCTCGATGTGACGGCCGATGGTTCGCAATCTGACGATCGTGACGTCCGTCAGTTCGATCGCGACTTCCTCACGCATTTCGCGCCGGATCGCGTCTTCGAACTGCTCTCCGAAGTTGATGAATCCGCCGGGAATTCCCCAACCGGATCGCTGCGGACGCAGAAGATGTTCGAGGAGTAGAATTCTGCCCGAACTATCTGTTATTATGGCCGCGACCGACACCGTGAACTTCTTCTGCGTCGCGCGGATGAGCTTGAGTCGGATTCCCCCCGGAATTAATCCCCAACATCGCCGCAAAATTCGCTTAAACATTGGCTCGTCTTTGAGTCAGTTGCTGGTCGTGTACTGACGTGCTGGAAGTATATTCTGACAACCATTTCCGTCTGCCTGGAATCTGGAAATTCAACATTGTTGTGCATTTACTAACAATGTCGGTTAGGTTTGCCCCTCGGATCTCCCGACTCTCGCAAATCGCTTCTCTTCGCGGAGGTTTCATGACCAGGCTTTTGTTGTCCACGTTTTTCCTTATCTCGATATTTATTGTCAACGTTTCCGCTCAAAAGGACGCTGTCGTCAGCGATCTCGGACGTTCGTTCAGCAATTTCAGTCTAACACGCATCAATACGCGCGATGCCCTGCGCAAGGCCGAGACGACGCAGCGTTTGTCGTTCAGTACGAGTGAAAGGAGTTTCGAACTGAATCTTCTGCCGCGCGATCTTCGTTCGCCGCGCTGGTTCGCCGAAGACACGACAGTGGACGGCGTCCGCCGACTCGCGCGGGGACCGGTCACGACATACAAGGGATCGATCGTCGGTGAACCCGGTTCACGCGTCCGGCTGACGATCGACGACGCGAAAGTTGAAGGATTCTTTGTCACCCGCGGTGAAATGTTTTTCATCGAACCGGCGAAAAGATACGCGAAAGACGCGGACAACAGCGAATTTATCGTGTATCGTGCCGCCGACGTTCTCAGAGCGGATTCCTTCACGTGCAGCAGCGAGCTGATCGACAAGGTCGAGCGCGGCAAGGAGATGATCGCCAATTCGATGCAAACTTCCGGCTCGCAGGATGCGATCGAGATCGCGACCGAGGCCGATTTCGATTTTGTGAATACCGTCGGGACCGCCGAGGCGACGAACCTCAAGATCCTAAGCATCCTCAACATGTCGGAAGGAGTTTACGAAAGCGAGCTCAACCTGACGATCTCGGTCGTCTTTCAGCATACATATTCGACCGGCGATCCGTTTGACGGAACGAATTCGACGACGCTCCTTTCATCGTTCAGAAACTACTGGAACACGAATTATCCGGTGACGCAGTATCCGCGCGACACCGCGCATTTGTTCACCTACAAGCCGAACGTGCGCGCGCAAGGATACGCCTACATTGGAGTCATCTGCAATAATCCGTCGGCCGCTTACGGTCTTTCGGGAAGGGTCGATCCGACGTGGGGTTGGGAAGAGGCGAACTTTCTCGTGACGACCCACGAGATCGCCCACAATTTGGGCGCCAATCACAGCGACACCGCAACGGGATGTTCAAATACCTTGATGCAGGCGACCTTGAACGGCAGTACGCAACTTACTTTTTGCAGCTTCTCGCGCGGCGAGGTCGACAGCTTCGTCGGTGTCAACGGAACCTGCCTGACGCCCGTCAGATCGGGATCGACACCGTTCGACTTCGACGGCGACGGAAAATCCGACACGACGATCTTCCGGCCGTCGAACGGCACATGGTTCATCGCCAACAGCGCGAATTCAAGTTTCAACATCTTCCAGTTCGGCATGTCGGGCGACAAACCGGTGGCGGCTGATTATGACGGCGACGGAAAGACCGATCCGGCTGTTTTCCGCGGCGGAGTCTGGTGGCGAATGAAGAGTTCGACAAACACCTTCGACGCGGTTTCGTTCGGTCTTGCAACCGACGTTCCCGCCCAGGGCGATTTCGACGGCGACGGCAAAACGGACGTCGCGGTATTCCGTCCGTCGACAGGCGTCTGGCATTTCCTATCCAGCGCGACCAACGGCTATTCGGCGCAGCAATTCGGACTCGACGGCGACGTTCCGATGCCGGGCGACTATGATGGCGACGGCAAGGCCGACGTGAGCGTCTTCCGCCCCTCGAACGGAGTTTGGTACCGCATGAACAGCGGCAACGGTTCGTTCTTCTCGGCGCAGTTCGGAATGAACGGCGATGCGCCGATACCGGGCGATTTTGACGGCGACGGCAAAGCCGATCTGGCAGTTTACCGACCGTCGACGGGAACGTGGTTTGCGAGCCGAAGTTCGGACGGCGGTTACATGGTCGTCGGTTTCGGGTTGTCGACCGATGTTCCGCTGGCGGGTGATTACGACGGCGACGGCAAGGCTGACGTCGCAGTCTGGCGTCCGTCAACCGGAGTCTGGCACCGACTGAACAGCGCGAGCGGCAGTTACCTCGCGTACCAGTTCGGCATCAGTTCCGACACGCCGGTCCAGGCAAGATAACACCCGATCCAATTTCAATCGAAAGCCTCTTCGTCGGAAGGGGCTTTTTCTTTTTGTGATAGTTCGTCCCGTCAATTGGCATTTCTGTTGTTGGAATCAACTACCCAACACGGCGAATATCCGAGGGCGGGAAAAATCACAAGGAGAAATGATGAGAGTTAAGAGCTTTATGCCGGCACTTCTGTTTGCCTGCATTGCCATCTGCTCGATCCGTGCGAGCGCGGTCGAGTTGATCACAAACGGCGGATTCGAAACCGGGAATTTCACCGGCTGGACGGTCGTAAATGGCCCGAATCCGTTCGAGGTTTGGCAGGTAACCGGCAGTGGCGGCGGATACGTGGACAACCCGGTCCCCGTGGCAACATCGGTCACTGAGGGCACGAGGAACGCCTGGCAATCGGTTGCGTCGAACCCTGGATCGTTCCTGCTCTACCAGGACGTCGCCGTACCGGCGGCGTCGTCCCTTACGTTGTCCTGGCAACACCGCTATCAAATGAACCTGGACACGTACTGCAACGGGAGCGGTTGCGGGACGGCGACCTTTGCGGTCGAAATACTAACGACCGCGAACTCGCTTCTCCAGACTCTTTATACAACGACGACGCTTCCCGATACGAACACGAACACCGGCTGGACGACAAACTCCGCCAGTCTCGCGCCGTTTGCCGGTCAGACGATCCGGATCCGATTCCGAACGACCGTCACGGCGACTTATGCAGGTCCGGGAAGGCTTGAGGTCGATGCCGTAACGACCCAGGCGCCTACCGCCGCGGCGGCTTCGGTCGAAGGACGCGTAAAGACCGCCGATGGACGGGGAATAAGGAACGTCACGGTGACGATGACCGACTTGAACGGCGTCGCGCGCACGACCCAGACCGGCTCACTTGGATACTATCGGTTTGAAGATGTCGAGGTCGGTCAGCAGTACGTAATTGCCGTATCGGCTCGCCGGTACACGATCGCAGATCCCACCCGGCTCGTCGGCGTGAACGACAGCGTGAGCGAGGTCGATTTTGTTGCGGTCGAGTGAACGAATTCCGTCCGACGACCATAAGAAGGGCCGCCCGGCTTTCCGGACGGCCCGTTTTGTATCCGTTCGTTGAACGACTACTGCAGCGCAGCATCATCGACACGGAAGACCGTGATCAACGAACTGTCGGTCGTGACACGGAACTGGATCCTCACCGTTTGTCCCTTGTACGCCGAAAGATTCAGCGACTTCTGCGAATAAGACGTCGAGGATGACGTCTTGTCCAGATTGCTGTAAGTCGCGAGCGTCGTCAGCAAAGTCCCCGACGTATTCCTGACCTCGACGAAGAGCTTGTCGTACTGCGTGGTCGTCGTCGTTTCCGCCGATGTGACGTTGAGCCAGAAGGTCAGCGTGCCGGCCGCCGTCGACGGAATCGTAACCTGCTGGTACGCCTGCCCGGTCCGGCTGTTCGCATTGCCGAAATAGACATAGCCCGTTCCGCCGTGCGGCGACGCGCCGTTTGCGGTGTAGAGAGCGCCCGTTCCGGACTTGACCCACGGAGTCAGGCTGGTTTCAAAGCCGCCGTTGACCAAGAGATTCGAACCCGGGGTCGGCGTCGGTGTCGCCGTCGGGGTTGCCGTCGGAGTAGGTGTCGGAGTCGCCGTCGGCGTTGACGTCGGAGTCGGTGTCGGAGTCGCCGGACAGCTGCCGACACCCACCGCGCACCAACCGGTCGCGACCGTGTTGTACTGCGCGCTTCCGGAGCCGTAAAGATCGGTCGCCGCATTAAGCGTCGCCGTTCTTGCACCGGCGAAGTTCGTGCTCGACGTCATGTAAACCGTCAGCGCACGATACCAGATCCGTTCCATCGCCGAGGTTCCGATTCCGGTTACGGTGACGCCGCTGACGCGGTTGGTTCCGCCGGCCGCCATCAGATAGAAGGCATGATTGGCAATGCTCGAGTTCGTGTGGACTCCGCCGTTGTCAGCCGTTCCGGTGTACCGGACACTGTAGTGATCGGGGTCGCCGATGGAGTTCGGATTGTTCATCAAACGAAGAGCGTCACCCGAGATCGACGGCGTATAGCAGTCCTCGCCGATCTTCCACGTATTGGCCGAAACGGTTCCGCCGTCGGCGTAAAGTTCGACCATCGCGCCGAAGATGTCCGAAGTTGCTTCGTTGAGTGCGCCGGACTCGTTTGAATACGTCAGATTGGCCGTCCGCTCGGTAACGCCGTGCGTCATTTCGTGACCGCAGACGTCGATCGTCGTGAGCGGCGAGAAGTTCGTGCCGTCACCGTCGCCGTACGACATCCGGTTGTTGTACCAGAATGCGTTGTTGTAACGTCCGCTCGTCCCGAAATGAACGCGCGACGCGACCAGCGAAACCCCGCCAACGGCGGCCGTCGTCGTTCCCGGTCCGTAGTTGCCGTCGATGCCGTTTCGGCCATGGACGGTCTGGTAGTAGTCGAAGGTCTTCGCCGCGCCGTAGTGCGCATCGACGCCGGCACGCTGGGCCGTCGTGTTCCAAACGTCGTCGGTATCGGTATAGCGCGACTGGGTTCCGCCGCTTCCGGTCGTCTCATTTCCGGTGCTGTTCATGTTGAACGTACCCTGGCGACGAACCGTGTCTTCCATGTAATAGGTTGAACCGGAAACCGAAGTCGAGATCGAAACCGTTCCGCTGTAGAGTGAACTTCCGGTCCCGGTCTGCAGATTGTCATATTTCATGACGATCTCGCCGGTGTGTGCATCAACGAAGGTTACGGGGACCGAGGTATCATCCGAACCGTCGATACGCGGCGTCGTGACGCGATAAACGAGATGATCGCGCGTTTCTCCACGGAACATCCAAAGGTCGCTGGTCGGACGCTCTGACATCTTTGCCGAGCCCCTGTATTCCGCCGTCGCGATCGTGACCGCCTGTTTTTCCGTCACGGACGGATTCGGGTCAACGTAGATCGACTCCTTGAGGTCATCGGTAACCGTTGAAACCGAACCGTCGGATTTGAGATGGACGATCGCCTCGCCTTCCCACACCGGCACGCCGGCGACGATCTGCCGAAAGCGCGTATGCGCCATCTTCAGACTATCGATCTCTGCCCGTTCGATCTGAAATTCGTCAACATTCCCGATCGATCGTTGGGTGGCCCGATCACGAAGCACTCCCAGACTGATCGACTTGGCCGTTTCCAATTCGTCCTGCGATCCGGTTCTGAACAACTGCTTGCTTGCTCCAACCCTTCCGGTGATCGAAAACAACGTCGCGCAGGCCAGCACGGCCAGCGCAATCAACCCTAATAATTTTTTCACGCTCTTTTAGTGTCTCCTTGGGAAATTTGTTTTGTCTGCCTATCGCAAAGTATTAGGCCTTATGAATGATCGAGCGCAAACATGTAACATGGACTCGAAACTCGGTCCTGGAATTCAGTTTATTTGCCAAGTTGTCCCGGATTGCCGGGGTATGAGTTGGGGTCAGCGAGTGAGATTTTAGCATTAGTAGGTATTGTGTCAAGCATAAATGAACCAAATGATCAGATAATTTTCCCGGATTTTTCGGAGGCGAAACGCGGTCAGGTTTTCACGTGGGAGGAAGTCTCCGAAATTCATCGGACACGACACGGGATCTATCATAAAAACGGTCGCCTGATCTCGCTGCTGACCGACTTCGGGAAGATCAATCCGCCATATCAGGATCGTTATTCAGACGGCGACTCCGTGATCTCGTATACCGGTTCAGGCCGGCATGGTGACCAACGTCTCGACCCGCGAAACCGCGCGCTGCAGGCGGCGATCGAGAGCGCTCACGCAGTCCCATTGTTCTGCAAGCTCGGCGTGAATCGTTGGCAGTTTCTCGGC
>JAKOSS010000254.1 GCA_029777145.1 Acidobacteriota bacterium
CCGCATAGATGTTTGAGTGTCCCCGCACCGGGGATCACCGCAACTTGACCACGGATAAACCCGAGGCAAGAACATCATGAAACGAAGAAACGAATTGTCAAAGATCACCGCAATCATCCGCCTGCGTCAACAACCGCGGGCCCGGATGATTGCGTCCGTCGGTCACTTGACACCGAAACCGTCTTTATAGATGCGCTCCAGATCACAAATGATCTCATATTCACCTGAACAAACCTTTGAACTCGGACACGCCATCGGCAAGCGGCTTCGCGGCGGCGAGACGATTTTGCTTTCGGGCGGGCTCGGGGCGGGGAAGACACTGCTGACAAAAGGCATCGTCGAGGCGCTCGGCTTCGACGTCGACGAGGTAAACAGTCCCAGTTTCACGCTCGTAAATCTATATAAAACTGACGTTTGCGACGTTTATCACATCGATCTTTGGAGGATCGGCGAGGAATCGGATGCGGCGGCCGAGGTCGGATTGCACGAGATATTCGAAGACCCGGACGCGATCGTGATCGTCGAATGGTCGGAACGGCTCCGTGGCGCGCAATTGCGCGAGCCAATGATTCGAATTCAGATCAGCGGTGACGGAGATGATCCGCGCGAGATCGAGATTGCCGGGCTGGATGACGTCTGATGAAAAGAATCGTCATATTCTTTTTCGCCGTCGCGGCATTGACCGCCTGCATGCCTGAATCAATGGAGAAAATTGCAAATCCGCGGATCGTCGTTCGCAAATCGGCCCGCACGCTCGAACTGCTCGATGGCGACCGTGTCGTCAAGACATACAAGATCGCGCTCGGGTTCTCGCCCGAGGGCGACAAGGAAAAATCGGGCGACGGAAAAACTCCCGAAGGCGAGTTCTACGTGTTCGTCAAGAACGACAAAAGCAAGTACTTTCGTTCGCTCGGCGTGAGTTATCCGAGCGACGAGGACGCGCTCCGCGGACTTGCATCCGGATTGATCACCCCCGACGAGCACGATTCGATCCTGAGTGCGATCTCCGAAAGGAAGATGCCGCCGCAGAAGACGGAACTCGGCGGCGAGGTCTATATTCACGGCGGCGGGAGCTCGGATGATTGGACCTGGGGATGCGTCGCGCTCGAAGACGCCGAAATGGGCGAACTATTTGACGCGGTCCCCGCAAAGACCCGAATTACGATCCTGCCTTGAGGTTTTTGAACCGCGCGTGATACTTTATAAAAAAATCAAGTTTCGAGATTCAGACCAAGGGAAATAAAAACATGCCATATCCGGAAATAATGATTCATGGAATGCGCCAGGAGTTGGCGCAGTTGGGTATCGAAGAGACGAAAACGACCGAGCAGGTCGTCGACGCCGTCACCAATACCGAAGGAACCGTGATGGTCGTCGTCAATTCGGTTTGCGGATGCGCCGCCGGCGGCGTTCGTCCGGGAATCGCGATGGCGCTCGAGAATTCGCAGGTCAAGCCGGACCGCGCGATCACTGTTTTCGCCGGCGCCGACATCGACGCGACGGACACCGCGCGCGAGTATTTCGAAGGTTACGCGCCGTCGTCGCCGTCGATCGGATTTCTGCGCGACGGTAAACTCGTCAAGATGTTCGAGCGGCGCGATCTCGAGGGACGTCATCCGCTGATGATCGCCCAGCAGCTCGTCGCGGCGTTCGAAGAGGTCTGTACGAAAACCGAAGCAGCCGGAAGCTGAGATCCCGAGAAATTTTCACCCCCCAATAGCGGTGCGCGGCGTTGTTTGCCTCGCACCGTCTTCTATTTCTTGGGGCTGGAAGCCAGTCGAAGCGCGCCTTCCGTGATCAGAAACTGTGCCGCTCCGTACGTTGCCATGACAAAGATCGGGGCGAGCGTGAACGGGATCGCGAAGCGGTTGATCGCGAGGATCGAATCGGAGACGACGAAAAACGCGGCACCGGCGATGCACCAGCGTCCGAATTTCGCCGAATCCTTGTCGAAAGCGCCGACCGAACTGATCAGCATGCCCGACAGGACGATCGTATAGGCACCCACGGGGAAGACCATTTCTTCGGCGACGAACGGCATCACGAACATGAACAGTGCCGACGAATAGAAAACGACCGCAAGGGTCGCGATCAGGTTCGGAACGCCCGTCACGCGGTTCAGCCGGCGTGCGCGGACAAAGAAAAAGATGTAGGCGATGTGAGCGCCGAGGAAGGCGGCGAGGCCGACAATGAACCAGCCGCCCGCGTATTTGTCCGCGAGCAACGAGACGTCCCCGAGCCAAGACATAAACAGCGCCCAGACAAACGGACGCCGCAACTCGCGCGGCTTTGAGACTTCGGCCGTGAAGTAGAACAAAAGTATCAGCATCAGCGCCGGTTTCGCGACGATCTCGAGCGCGGCCGTGCCGGTCGCTAGTGCGACAATGTCTGCCGCAAGTACGGCGAAATAGACTATCAGAACGGTGCGAAACTTCATGGGCGCATTGTACTTCAAATCATTGTCGCGGAAAGAATTGTGTTGCCTAATCGCGCCGATTGCGGGTAGAATGGGCGTTAGAAATCGCGTTCCGAGCCCGATTTTTCCGACCTTTTTAAGCATCGATGTCGATTGCCCAAAGACAACACATCAGGTTCTCGCTGGACATTCCCGCGATCCGTTATTCCAAGTTCGGTGAACGCCAGGAAACGGTGCTGCAGCAGATCAGCATCGGCGGTTGCCTTTTGGACTGGGACGAAAGCCTGTTTACGGGCGAAACGTTCCGGCTCGAAGTGCGGCTCCCGAACGGGAACTGGCTGCCGCTGAAATGCAAGGTTCTTTACAAGTTCGAGAATAACGGGATTGGCGCGAAGTTCGTCGATATCACGCAGTTTGAGCAGAAACTGGTCGGGAAGATAATCACGAACGCGCTTGAGAAGGAAGGCTTGCCGGTACAGGTCGATCCGTTCGCGCAGCCTCCGAAATTCGTCGACGCGGGCGACAAGCCGGAACCTCAGTTGTCGGATCAGCGGCGGTTGCACGACGAACTTCTCGAGAAGATCATGTCAAGCGAAGCTTAACCGCGACGATTCTCCATAATTTTGCTGAACGATGCCGATCGAAGTTCATCAGGACTGAGATCGGTTTTTTGCGTAATCTCGTCGATCGTCATTGCGCCGCAACTTGCCGCGCGGATAAAGAAATTCAGAAGGCCCTGCGCGGAGGCGGCGTCGTCAAAAAGATTGCCGGTGAGCATCGCTTTTGTCGCCTTGCCGACGAATTGCCTGAGCCGCGCCGCCTGTGCGTCGGCATTTTCGAGAAAGAACGCGAAAAGCGCCGCGTAGCGCGCGGGAAGCTGCGCCGGATGAAGATCCCAGCCCTGATAAAAACCTTTGATCAGCGCGTGCGTGACGTTGTTGAAGTGTTTGCGCCACGCGCCGCGGACCGCCCTGATGTTCTCCGAGATCTGTTTCGGAGACAGCAATTCACCGCGATGGATCGGGACCGGCATATCGGTCGTGACCGAATCGGAAAGCCTGACTCCGAGCGGCGCCAGCGAATTCTGCATCATTTGCCGCGCGAAACGGCAGGCTTCGTGCTGCAAATGCTGGTGATCGGCCGCGACGCCGAGCGATGCGGTGTAGTCGAACGCGCCGAAATGTGCTGACGTGACGCGCCCGCGTCCGGCACGGACGAGCGTCGCCGGATCCGCGACGGCTTCGGGCGTTTCGATCATGATCTCGATCCCGATCGATCCGTGTTCGAGCGAAGATTCAGACTCGATCTCGTCGAGGAGCGAGGCGAGCGTCGCGACCTCTTCCGCCCGGACGATCTTCGGCAAGGTGACGACGAAGTTCGACAGCGTACCGCTTTTGAGGTATTCACCGAGAAAGATTTGAAGAGTGCGAACCGCTCGCTTGTAAGTTTCTCTCTGAAAAGACTTTATCCGAAACCCTCGGAAGTTCAGCTCATCTCCGTCGACGAGTGCAAGTTCACGGGCCGCGGAGATCGCGTGCGCGTCTTCCTCGTCGTCGGTCCTGATTCCGTAGCCGTCCTCAAAATCGATCCGGAAATCCTCGACCGGATCCGACTTGAGTTTTTCGATGACGCGGCGGTAAACGGTCCACGCGAACCACGCCTCGGGATGCCGTTCGTGAGCGCCTTCCGGATCGTCGCGAAACAGTCGTTCGAGCCCTTGGATCGGTTCCGCAAACCGCGGCAGCGTGTCGGCGCCTTTGAGCCACATCGCGTCGGCGAACTCCGCGAACGTCGGCGCGTAATTCTCGATCGACGCGAGCGCGAGCCGGCCGAATTTCGCCGGTGTTTCCGCGCCGAAACGGTCAGCCCCGCCGTAAACGACATGGACCGGCTGGCGGTCGAACGTCGGTACGCGGGGCGGATCGAATCGGTCGAGATTGCGCTCGAAGAGCTCGCGCGCGATCTTTTCAAAACGCTCGCTCATCGTTTTGTTTGACTACTTTGACTCCGTCGCCGACTTCTTCACGGCATCGAAATCCTCGGTTTCGCCGGTGAGTTTCCATTCGCCGTTCTCCTTGACGAACTTCATCCGCGTGCCGTTCGGCGCGCCTTTCGTTTTGATCAGCGCCGAGCCGCGGTCGCCCTCGATCTTCTCGCCGCCGATCTGGCAATCGGAGAGCTGCTCGGTCTCAAGATACTTGACGAGCGATGTTTCGCCCTCGTCCTTCATGTCGGCTTCGAAGTTCTTGAGCGCAGCGGCTGAATACGCCTTGCGGACCGCCGCTTCGTCCTTTTTCGCCATCGCGTCGCAGAGAGCTTTGAAGACCGGCGCGAGCGTCGCGGCCTCATTCGCGACCTGTTCCGGCGTCTTCGTGACGACGGCAAGGTTGCTGTTCTCCGCCGGCTTGTTCACCGGCGCGTTGGTGTTCGGTTTGGTCGTGTTGGCGTTCGGCGTTTCGCTTCCGCCGCCGCACGCTGCAAGACCTATCGCGGTCACAAAAACAATCGCCAAAATAATCACTGATCTCATAGAAATGCTCCGATAAACTGATAGAATTGTGTTGAAAAGACCAGAGTATAAAGCATTTGAAAACGATGGACAAAACATATCGCGATGAATACAGCCGCCTGTTCGTGGTCGATCAAATGCC
>JAKOSS010000255.1 GCA_029777145.1 Acidobacteriota bacterium
CTCGCCGTTGATGATCGGACAGAACTGTTTGGGGCGTTCGTCGCCGGTGATGGCGCGCGTCAAAGATCTGAGTCTCGAACCGTCGCCGCCGGCGAGGATCACCGCGCACCGTGTCGCACCGTCCCTATTTTCGCAACCTGCTCTCATGCTTCACTCCCTGACTGAAATCTGCATAGGGTGAAGCCGGGATCACGGCTGATTTATTCCAGTCAATGGTCTTACGGCCGCCATGCACGGATGAACTCAGGCAGATTTGGAAGCAGATCGGTGATCGCATGAATCGCGATCAGCAAATAGAGGTTGCGTGTTCTGATCCAGACGATTCCGAACATCAACGACACGAGCGAGATCGTCGCGATCGTGTAGGCGACCGCTTCCCACGCCATCGGAGCCGCGCCGAGGCCGTCGACCGCACCCGCCTGGCGAAGGATCATGCCCGGCGCGTGTGAAACCGCAAATACGATCGCCGTTACGGCCAACCCCGCGACCTCGGATCTGAAGAATCCGGCGACACGGGATTGAAGGAACGCGCGATAGAAAAACTCCTCGACGACACCGACCTCGAAGCAAAGTGCAGCGAAGCAGATCGGCAGCGAGACGGCGATCTCGTAACCCGAAAATTCACCTTTTCTGATCGGTGCGGCGCCGTTTCCGATGAAGTACTGCACGGCGGTGAGCAGTGCGCCAAGAACGATCAGAGCCGGAAAATGCGAACGGAAAAGCTCCCGCAATCCTTCGCGCCGGAATCCGAAATCCGCGAGCGTGTCGCCGAACGCACGCGAAAAGATCATGTACGGAATCACGACAAAGACCAGCAGTTTCTTGATGATGACCAACAGAAACTGCGCCTTAGGATTCGCGGTGATCGCAGCCGGCAGAATGCCGTCGATCGCCGGGACACCGTACACGAGGTAGAGAAAAACGAAAATGACGTACGCCGCGACCGCGATCATCTCGCCGGTTCCGGGCACGCAGCCGAAATCGAGCGACCTCGCCTTTCGGGTCAGCAACCACGCCATTCCGGGAAAGAAAAGGCCGAAGATAACAAATGCGAATATCGCTTCTTCCGGCGAGTACGACGGGCTTCGAAGCAGCGCGGCAACGCTCGCGACATAGGCGGCAATGCCCGCAATGACCCAACTGATCGTCCTGACGCTCATAGCTGTCACAAACGCAAATGTCCGGATCAGTGTTCCGACGAAATTGCTGGGATCAGGCGGTAGCGGCGCGCCGGGCGGTCAGATATGTCTGGAGCAGAACGAGAACGGCGAGTCCAAAGAGCAGCAGGAACATCCCGGACCGCAGGTTGTCGAGCTTCGTCGAAACCAAACCGACGAGCCAGGTCGTGCAGGCGGCGCCGAGCGTTCCGCAGACAAAGAACGGAGTTGCCCGTCGCGAAGCGGTCGGACCGAACGTCTTGGTGAAACGCGACATGTTCGTCGGGAAAATCGCCGACGTGCCGAATCCGGCGATCGCGGCGGCGATCCCGAGCGTTCCGACGTCGGTTGCCCAAAG
>JAKOSS010000256.1 GCA_029777145.1 Acidobacteriota bacterium
AGCGCCGCGGCCAGCGGATTTGCAATTTTCGTGGTATTATTCTGATTCACTTTTTGTCGGGACGGCGGCTGGGCGCGCTGGCGACGCGAACCGTCCGACCTGCAGTTATGAAACGATTCGCAGCAATTTTGCTCCTGGCCTTCCTCGCGCTCACCGCCATCGGACAAACGCCGAAGCCGACTCCGCGACGCTCGCCGAAGCCGACACCGAAGGCGACGCCGCAGCCGACACCCGAAGAACTTTCCCCTAAGGACGAATTCGAACGCATCAAGGCGTTGACCGACGCCGCCGAGCGGGTCGCGGCGCTGAAGGCATTTCTCGAAAGATTCCCTGACTCGGAACATACGTACGAAGCGCTGCAGCGGATCGTTGACGGCCGCGCCGAACTGGCGGAGACGAAGATCAAAGCCGGCGATGTCAACGGCGCCGTCGGGCTGCTGACGCTCGCGATCAACGAGGCTCCGACGCCCGTTCCGGATGCGCTCTTCGCGAACGTCATGATGCGCTTTCCGACGGCTCTCTACGCGCTCGGACAGCGCGGACCGGCCTTCGACATCGCGAAGTTGATCGAGGAAAAGGTCGCCGCGAGCGCCGCGCAGACCCTAGAACTTTCAAAGTTCTACATCACCGTCCAGTACGGTACCGAAGCGATCCGACTTGCCGAGAAATCGATCGCGCTCGATCCGGCTCCGGCCGCCGCGCATACGACGCTGGCGATCGCGTTCAAAATGAACTTTCGGCTGACGGACGCCGCCGCCGAGTTCGCGAAATCGCTGGAGATCGAGCCGGCCCAACCTGTCGTGCGGCAGAAACTCGCAGAACTCAAGCGGGCGCTGGGCCAATCCGACGAAGCTATTGCGCTCTATCGCGAATCCCTGGCGCTTGACGCGACCGACAAGGTCTCGCGCACCGGTCTCATTCTGTCGCTGTTCGAAGCGGGCAAATCGGCCGACGCCGAATCCGAGCTCAAGCAGGCGCTCGCCGAAAATCCGACAAACGCGCCGCTGCTCGCGGGAATGGCATACTGGTACGCGTCTAAGGGCGACGGCGCGAAGGCAATGGAATACGCCGACCAGGCGATCGCCTTCGACAAGACCGACGTCTGGGCGTACGTCGCTCAGGCCCGTGCCTACATGCTTCTGAAGAAACCGCTCGACGCGGAACGTGTCCTGCTGACGGCGCGGCGCCTCGGGGATCTTCCGACGCTCGATTACGAACTCGCTTCGGCGCGCTATGCGGCCGGCTTTTTCCGCGAAGCGGCCGAAACGCTCAAACGCAATTTCGCCGTCAACAAGAACGGACTCGTCGAAACCTATCTCGGCAATCGCATCCTCGCCGACGCCGCTTCGTTCACGGAATTGCTCTCGCTTGAACGACTCGCGGTGACGTCGGCGCGCACGGCGGCCGACGATCCGGGCATCGCCCGCGGTCTGAAGGCATTGCTCGCAATGCAGCAGAAGTTGGACGCCGCCGACACGACCGAAGCCGAGCTCACGGCCGCCGTCGACGATTTTGCCGGCGGATCGGACAGCCTGGCGCTGCACCGGGAACTTTATGCGGCCAACCGGTTGCTGGAAAAGAAGACGGCGTACGCAAAGGTAGTTGAGCTGATGCATGCCGCCGTAAAGAACGTCGATACGGCGCTGAATGTCCCCGCGCCGTCGGCCGCGGTCCTTGCGGATGAACTCTACGACAGCCGGCAGTATTTTCTCTCGCGCGGCCAATTGGCGACGGTGAACGAGATTCCGCGCCCGCGACTTTCGGCGATCCTTCGCGGCCGGATCGAGGAAACCGCCGGCGCGGCGCTGTTTGAACAGAACGAATCCGCACAGGCGATCGTTCGCCTGAAACGCGCGCTCACCGTCCTTCCGGAAAAAAGCACGTGGTGGCGTTCGAGCTGGCGAAAACTCGGAAACGCCTATTTGGCGGAGAACAACGAGGCGGAAGCGCTCGGAGCGTTCATCAAAGCTTACGATCAGGATCAGCCTGACAAGACAACCCGGGCGTCGCTGGCCGAACTATGGATCAAGGTCAAGGGAAGCATCGACGGATTGGACAAGGAGATCGGCCCCGATCCGTTTGATGAGAACGTGGCGAAGACCGAGCCGTCGCCGACTCCGGAGCCGACCCCGACACCGCGTTTTACGTTGCCGCGGAATCTGCCGCTCGATCCGGACGTGAAGCCCGGCCCGACCCCGACCCCGGACGTGACGCCGACGCCTGAAGTTACGCCTGAAGCGACGCCGACGGTGACGCCGACGCCCGAAGTTACGCCTGAAGCGACTCCGACGGTGACGCCGACGCCCGAAGTTACGCCGGAAGCAACTCCCGAGGCGACGCCGACACCGGAAGCGACTCCCGAAACGACACCGACGCCCGAAGTTTCGCCGGAAGCGAGACCCGACACGACCCCGACGCCCGAAGTCACGCCGGAAGCGACTCCCG
>JAKOSS010000257.1 GCA_029777145.1 Acidobacteriota bacterium
GGCCCGCAGAGCGCACAATCCGGGTTCTTTCGCAGCTTGAGCTCGCGGAAGCGCATCTTCCAGGCGTCGAAGGTGAGCAGGCGATTCACCAGAATCCCTTCCGCTCCGAGAATGACCTTGATCACCTCATTAGCCTGGATCGTGCCCACGATCCCCGGTAAAACGCCCAATACGCCGCCCTCGGCGCAGCTGGGCACGAGTCCGGGCGGCGGCGGTTCGGGATAAAGACACCGATAGCACGCGCCTTTTTCCGCCCAGAACACGCTCGCCTGACCCTCGAAACGGAAGATGGAACCGTAGATGTTCGGTTTTCCGGTGAGGACGCAGGCGTCGTTGACCAGATATCGGGTCGGGAAGTTGTCGGTACCGTCAACGATCACGTCGAATTCCCTGAAAAGTCGAATCGCGTTGGCGCTCGTCAGGCGCGTCTCGAACGCTTCGACTCGCGTGTTCGGATTGATGTCGGCGATCCGGTCCCGCGCGGAGTCGATCTTTTTCCGTCCAACGTCTTTAGTTCCGTGGATGATCTGCCTCTGAAGGTTTGATTGGTCGACGACATCGAAATCGACGACGCCGAGCGTTCCGACGCCGGCCGCCGCGAGGTAAAGCCCGAGCGGCGATCCCAACCCGCCCGTTCCGATCATCAATACCCGCGAATTTTTGAGCTTCCGTTGGCCTTCGAGCCCGACCTCCGGGAGGATCAGGTGGCGCGAATAGCGCGAGTATTCTTCCTGATTGAGTTCCGGAAGACGTTCGGGATCGCGTCCGCCGGCGATCGACGGCACGATCAGGATCTCGCCGCCGGAAACGCCGGTCTCGAGGCCGTCAAGATCGCGGATGTCCTCGTCGCCGACATAAACATTGACGAAACTTCGCAGTTTCCCCGCTTCGCCGAAAAGGTGATTGCGAAGTCCGCTGAAGCGTTCCGAAAGTGCCGACAGCGCCTCGCCCGCGGTCGCGGCCTCGACTTCGACCTCGGAGCGGCCGTCCGTGAATTGTCTGAGCGGTGTTGGAATGATGATTGTCGTTGCCATTTTTATTGAATTATTCCTTGAATGAATTTGTAAATTTGCCCCCGCCGGCGAAGGGTTTTTGTTGTTCTAACCTGAGATTCCCTCCGACGACGCGGACAAAGCCTGAACAATAATTTCCTCGTTGAACCGTGAACGATCGTTCTCCAGGACCCACGAACGGACCGCGATGGGTTTTCCGTCAATCACTGAAACGATCACGTACGACCAGACCGGAAGGGCGTGGTCGAGATCGAATTGAGACGGGACGGCAACGTCGTCCGGATGCGAGTGGTAGTATCCGATGACGTCGAGCCCTTTCCCGCGCGCGTACCGTTCGGCGCGGAGCACGTCCTTCGGGACGATAAGTACGCGGTCGAGGACGTCGCCGACGGCGTTTTCCATCGGCAGCAGTTCGGTCAGGATGCGGCGCTCGCCCTCGAACTTGCCGATCAGCATCCCGCCGCACTCGAACGGGTATGCGCCCGCGCCGAATCTGCCGATCTCCCCGGAGAGTTCCCATGGTATTTCAATCATTTCCGTGCCTCCGCAGTTTCGAATTCGGTTGAGATCGCCTGAAATGTCGATCCGGAAAACGCCTTTTCGAAATCGGCGATCAGATCGTCCGCGTCCTCGACGCCAGCCGAGACCCGCAGCAGACCGTCGGTGATGCCGAGTCTGGTACGTTGCGCGGGCGACAATTCGCGGTGCGTCGCGGTCGCCGGATGTACGACGCCTGTAAAAATATCGCCGACGCTCGCCGCGCGCGTGACGAGCCCGAGGCTGTTCATGAACCGGTATGCCGCCGTTCGCGTATCGTCGATCAGCCGGATCGCGAGCACGGCGCCGCGACGCCCGCCCAATAGATTTCGTTCCGATGTTTCGAAGTCGTCGCCGAATCCGGGATAGATCACGTCTGCGACGAACGGCGAGCTTTCAAAGTACCGGGCGAGTTTGAGTGCGTTCGAGCATTGCTTCTCGAGTCGCAGCGCCAGGGTCTTGATCCCGCGCAGGATCGAATGAGCTTCCCACGGACTTAGAATTCCGCCGGCGAGCGTCAGCGCGGCGTTCAACGCCGGGCGATCGAATTCGTCGCGTGCGACGACCGCGCCGCCGGTCGCGTCCGCGTGTCCGGCGAGGAATTTCGTCGCGCTGTGAACCACGAGGTCCGCGCCGAGCTCGAGCGGACGGCAAATGAACGGCGTGGCGAAGGTGTTGTCGACGACGAACCTCGCGCCGCACTCGCGGGCGATCCGCGCGACGCCCTCGACGTCGAGAACCTTGAGAAGCGGATTCGAGATCGTCTCGGCGATCAGCACGCGCGGGTTGAGTTCGACCGCTTGGCGTCCAAGATGTTCGAGATCGCCGAAATCAGCGGTCACGGTCTTGACGCCGAACGCGCCGAAAACCGATCGGAGCAATTCGAGCGAAGCTCCATATAGATCGCGCGATGCCAGCACGACCGATCCGGCCGACAACTCGCACGCGAGAAGCGCGGCGTGGAGCGCGGCCATTCCGGATCCGAACGCAAACGCGAAATTTCCGCCTTCGAGTTCGGCGATCGCCGATTCAAACGCCGCGGTCGTCGGATTTCCGTAACGGCTGTAAACGAAGTCGTTTATCTCGCCCTCGACGATCCGGTCGACGTCTTCGGCGCGCTCATACACGAACGACGTCGTCGGGTAGATCGGCGTCACGGCCGAAACGCCGGTCGGCGCCGTCCGCCGCTCACCGGCATGAACTAGTTTTGTTTCGATCGCTAATGACATAGATCAAATTCAAGATTCAAGATTCCACCGGCCTTCACGGCC
>JAKOSS010000258.1 GCA_029777145.1 Acidobacteriota bacterium
ATCTTCGTCGGCATCCAGATCCACGATCGCGCGACCTGCAGGAATCCGCCGCCGAGTTCTTTGATCTCTGTCGGGCGTTTCATGTCGATTACCGCGACGAAGTCCTGGCCCTGATAGCCCTGCCATTCGCCGGAAGCGAAGTTCACCGTGCCGCGAATGCCGTCGATCAAACCTCGCGGCCCGCCGCCGGTGTATTGCCGGCTATATGTCGACGAGATCTTGACGTCCCAATCGTGCGGCATTCTTGTTAGTTCTGCCTCGACGGGGATGCTCTCGGATCCGTCTTTCAGGATCGATACGGCTTGGACCAAGGCCGACCGGTCAAGTTTGAAAGGACTGGCGTAGAGCTTCGGGGCTTCGTCCATTGGGCCGGTACCGCTGATCGAATACACAATCTTGGCGTTCGGGTCGGGACTCGAGATCGTAACGGTCGCCGTGCCTTCGAAACTCCGCGGCGCGTCGATCGTCGGAACGGCCGGCGATTCACGGTCGATCTTCGAAACCGGCGCCGCCGTGAACCACTTCTGATTGGGTTTCGGGCCCATCGTGAACTCGATCGTTCCGCCCCTCTCAATTTCCGCATGCCTGATGAAAGATTTGCGGTACGGCCTTCCGTTGAACCTTACCGATTGCACGTAAACGTTCTGCGGCGAGACGTTTGCCGATCTGATCGTGAACGATTTGCCGTTCTCGAGCCGGATCGTCGCCGACTTGAAGATCGGCGATCCGATCGCATACGTCGGATCGGACGGATTTACTTGATAAAACCCGAGCGCGCTCATGATGTACCACGCCGACATCTGTCCGCAGTCCTCGTTGCCGATGAGACCATCAGGATGCGGCTTGTAAAATTCGTCGAGTATCTTGCGGATAAAAAACTGTGTCCGCCACGGCCGTCCGGCGTAATTGAACAGGTACGCGATGTGGTGCGACGGCTCGTTGCCGTGTGCGTACTGGCCGATCAGTCCGGTGATGTCCGGCTGAACTCGTCCCGACAATTCCTCCTTCGTCGAGAAGAGTTCTTCCAGTCGATCCGCAAACTTGTCAGGCCCGCCGTTGAGTTTCATCAATCCGCTCACGTCCTGCGGCACAAAGAACGAATAGACCCACGAATTGCCTTCGGTGAAATGGAACGTGACCTCGGCCGGCGCGAACGGCTCGACCCAGCCGCCGTTGCGTTTCGGACGCATGAACCGGGTTTTCGAATCGAACAGGTTCTTGTAGAACTGCGCCCGGCGCAAGAACTTCGCTTCGTCGTCCTTCTTGTTAAGGATCCGGGCCATGACGGCGATGCAGTAATCGTCGTACGCGTACTCGAGCGTTTTCGAGACAGACTCCTGCTCGTCTTCCATCGAGATGTAACCGCGGCGCTTGTACGCTTCGAGCCCGAAGTGGTCGAGCATCGCACTGTGCTTCGCCGCTTCGAACGCCTTCTCGTAATCGAAGCCTTTGATTCCCTTCGACATAGCGTCGGCGAGCACCGAAACGGCGTGATAGCCGATCATCGTGTCGGTCTCGTTCGCGGCAAGCTCCCAGACGGGAAGACGTCCGCCCTGCTCATACATCCGGATGAACGTGTTCGCGAATTCGGCCGTGCGTTTCTGATCGATGATCGTGTAAAGCGGATGCGCGGCGCGAAACGTGTCCCAGATCGAAAAAATAGTATAGTTGCGCGATTTCGGGTCGCCGCTGTGGACCTTGCCGTCGAGTCCCCGATA
>JAKOSS010000259.1 GCA_029777145.1 Acidobacteriota bacterium
CGGTTCGATCAGCCGCGAGGCGCACGAAGCGCTGGCGATCGCGATGAACCGGATCGGCGGCAAGAGCAACACCGGCGAGGGCGGCGAGGACGCCGACCGGTTCGAAGCGGATGAGAACGGCGACCGGCGGATCAGTAAGATCAAACAGGTCGCATCGGGCAGGTTCGGCGTCACGAGCCACTATCTCGTCAACGCCGAGGAGATCCAGATCAAGATGGCGCAGGGCGCGAAGCCCGGCGAGGGCGGTCAGCTTCCGGGTTCAAAGGTCTACCCGTGGATCGCAAAAACGCGCCACTCGACGCCGGGCGTCGGACTGATCTCGCCGCCGCCGCATCACGACATTTACTCGATCGAGGATTTGAAGCAATTGATCTTCGATCTCAAAAACGTCAATCCGCAAGCGCGGATCGGCGTCAAACTCGTTGCCGAGGCCGGAGTCGGGACCGTCGCCGCCGGAGTCGCAAAGGCGAAAGCGGACGTCATTCTGATCAGCGGTCACGACGGCGGAACCGGCGCATCGCCGCTGACGAGCCTGAAGCATGCGGGTATGCCGTGGGAGATCGGGCTTGCCGAAGCACATCAGACATTGGTGCTGAACAAACTCCGCAGCCGCGTGCGTCTCGAGACGGACGGCCAGTTAAAGACCGGACGCGATGTCGTCGTCGCCGCGCTTCTTGGTGCGGAAGAATTCGGATTTTCGACCGCTCCGCTGGTCAGTCTCGGCTGCGTCATGATGCGTGTTTGCCATCTCAACACTTGTCCGGTCGGTGTCGCGACGCAGGATCCGCGGCTTCGGGCGAAGTTCTCGGGCGACCCGCAGTTCGTCGTCAATTTCATGCATTTCGTCGCGGCCGAGGTCCGAGAGCTGATGGCGGAACTCGGATTCAGGACGTTCGACGAGATGGTCGGTCGCGCGTCGGAAATGCTCGAACCGGATGAGGCGAACGATCATTGGAAATCGTCGAAACTGGATCTTTCACGGATCCTTCACGATCCGGCTACGGGAACGGACGCCGCCCGCACGCAGCAAACGGTTCAGAACCATGAGATCGAATCGACGCTTGATCACAGCCGCTTGCTCGACATCTGCCGTCCGGCGCTCGAGCGTGGTGAGACGGTGAAGGCGAAAGTCGGATTGCGGAACACCGACCGGGCCGCCGGAGCGCTGCTCGGCGGAGAGATCTCGCGCAGGTTCGGCGCGGACGGTCTTCCGGATGAAACGATCAGACTAGATTTCACCGGAACGGCCGGCCAGAGCTTCGGAGCTTTTGTGCCGCGCGGCGTGACGTTGACGCTCGAAGGCGACGCAAACGATTACGTCGGCAAGGGACTCTGCGGCGGTAGGATCGCGGTCTTTCCGCCGCGCGGATGCGATTTCGAATCGCACCGCAACGTGATCGCCGGGAACACGCTTCTTTACGGAGCAACGGGCGGGGAGGCATTCATTTCGGGTGTCGCGGGCGAACGTTTCGCGGTTCGCAACAGCGGCGCGTCGGCCGTCGTCGAGGGCGTCGGCGACCACGGGTGCGAATACATGACGGGCGGCCGGGTCGTCGTTCTTGGCGTGACCGGCAAGAACTTCGCGGCCGGAATGTCGGGCGGCGTCGCGTATGTCTTCGACGAAGCCGGCGATTTCGAACGGCGCTGCAATCTTGCGATGGTCGGGCTGAGTCCCGTCACGGACGGTCCGGACGCCGACGAATTGCGGACTCTGATCCGTCGCCACGCCGAATTCACCGGAAGCCGTCGCGCTTTGGAGATCAAAGAGAACTGGGAACTCAACCTGCCATTGTTCATTCGTGTCGTACCGCACGAGTACCGCCGGGTGATCGAGGCGCGGACCGAGTTTCTGAATCGCGGACTTTCCGAATCGGAGGCGGAACTGGAGGCGTTTTACGCGCAGGCGGCCTGATATGGGTAAACCGACCGGATTTCTTGAATACGAACGAAGCCTGCCGGTGCTGCGCGGACCGCGCGAGCGAGTCGGGGATTGGAACGAGTTTCACGCGCCGCTCACGGAAGAATCGTTGCGCCAACAGGGCGCGCGCTGTATGAATTGCGGGATCCCGTTCTGTCATGCGGGCGAGGTGTCGCACGGAGTGACCAAAGGATGTCCGCTCCACAATCTGATCCCCGAGTGGAACGATCTTGTTTACCGCGGCCGCTGGCGCGAGGCTTACGAGCGCCTTGCGCGGACGAGCAACTTTCCGGAATTTACCGCGCGCGTTTGCCCGGCTCCGTGCGAATCGTCGTGCGTGCTCGGGATCAATGAAGAACCTGTCTCGATCAAGGAGATCGAGCTCGCGATCATCGATCGCGCGTTCGAGGAAGGCTGGGTCGTCGCGAATCCCCCTTTACAAAGGACCGGAAAGCGCGTCGCAGTGATCGGGTCCGGGCCCGCGGGATTGGCATGCGCGGATGACCTGAATCGTCGCGGACACCGCGTCACTGTATTCGAACGTTCGGATCGCG
Organism: Acidobacteriota bacterium; assembly: GCA_029777145.1. Next base: position 2,473 of record JAKOSS010000259.1, read on the forward strand.
TTGGCGGGCTGCTCACATATGGGATTCCGAATATGAAACTCGATAAAGTGGGCGTGGTCGAACGCCGGACACGACTTTTGGAAGCCGAAGGAATCGCGTTTCGAACTAACATATCTGTAGGAGCGGATATGTCGGCAAACGAATTGAACGGC
>JAKOSS010000260.1 GCA_029777145.1 Acidobacteriota bacterium
ACAGGACACTGTCCGATGCAGGTTACCGATACTGGCCACCGACCACTGACCACCGACCACTGAAATGTCCTACGAAAACGCGCTTGAGGCGGCCGATTTCATCCGGTCGCATTTCGACAAGCAGATCGAAACAGTTGTAGTTCTGGGGAGCGGCCTCGGGGCATTCGGCGACGAGCTCGAGAACGCCGTTCGCGTTCCGTACGACCGGATTCCGCATTTTGCCCGATCGACCGTCGAGGGACACGCCGGCCAACTGGTGCTGGGCGAGATCGGAGGCGTCACCGTCGCCGTCCAGCAGGGGCGCTTCCATTACTACGAAGGCTACGAGATGGCGCAGGTGATCTTTCCGATGCGGGTCTTCGGGTTGCTCGGCGCAAAGAACGTCATTCTGACAAATGCCGCCGGAAGCCTCCGGACGAGTTTCAAGCCGGGAAGTCTCGTACTGATCCGCGATCATATCAACATGATGGGCGTCAACGCGCTGCGCGGACCGAACGACGAGCGGTTCGGACCGCGATTTCCCGATATGACGGCAATTTACGACCGGAGTTTTCAGTCGATCGCTTACCTCGAAGCGAGACAGATCGCCGAGGAGCGCTCGATCTCGCAGTTTCTCTTCCGGGGCGTTTACTGCGCGCTTTCCGGGCCGACCTACGAGACTCCGGCCGAGATCCGGATGTTCCGCATGCTCGGCGCCGATCTCGTCGGGATGTCGACCGTCCCTGAGGCGGTCGCCGCGCGCCACGCCGGCATGCGCGTCCTCGGGATCTCGTGCGTGACCAATCTCGGGGCCGGACTTTCCGGCGGCGTCATCCATCACGAAGAGGTCATGGAAACCGGCGCCCGCGTCGCCGAGATCTTCAAGGAGTTGCTGAGAAGGACGATCAAACGCATTTCGGATTTGTGATTTCGGATTCGTCATTAGTCATTTGTCCGTTGTCAGTCGCGTTCCAAAACCTGTAATCTGTCAACGCTGCCGGCGGCCAACTCATCAAGCGGTCGACCGATCGCTCACAAACTCACGAACGGGGAACGGGGAATGGAACGCTCACGCTTTGAAAATCTCAGGGTATTTCGTCTGTCTGAAGAACTCGCGGACGAGATATGGTCGATCGTCAGCACTTGGACGAGCTTCGAAAAGGAAACGATCGGCAAACAGCTTGTCAGAGCTGCCGATTCGATAGGATCGAACATCGCGGAAGGCGAGGGCCGCGGAAGTTACAAAGAGAACCAACGGTTTGTTAAGATTGCCCGAGGGTCACTTCAGGAAACTCGTTTTTGGTTGCGTCGCGCTTTCACGCGAAGTCTGTTGAACGACGAACAAATCAATGTCATCCGACCGATGATCGATCGCCTTTCACCGACACTTAACGCGTACTTGAGATCGATCGGACGCGCCGGGGAAGCAAAAGACAAATGACCACTGACGACGGACGAACTGCATGATTATTGGTATTTGTGGAGGAACAGGGTCGGGCAAGACGACCATCGCGCGGCGGATCGTGGAAACGGTCGGCGCGGAGAACGTCGTGCTTGTCGAACAGGATTCGTACTACCGGAACCTGTCCGACATGCCGCTCGACGAACGCCATCACGCGAATTTCGATCATCCGGATTCGATCGACAGCGATCTCCTCGTGAATCACTTGAAACGCCTGCGGAACGGCCAGACGATCGACATGCCGATCTACGATTTCGTGTCGCATACCCGCCGGGACGAGAGCTCAATGATAGAGCCGAAGCCGGTCGTTATCGTCGAGGGGATTCTGATCTTCGCCGAATCGGCGATACTCGATCTTCTTGACGTCCGTGTTTTTGTCGATACGCCCGACGACATCCGACTGATCCGCCGTCTGCGGCGCGATGTCCAGGAACGCGGACGTTCGTTCGAGCGCACACTCTGGCAGTACGAGCACACGATCCGCCCGATGCATTACGAATTCGTCGAGCCGAGCAAGCGGCACGCAGACATCATCATTCCGGAGAACGGGAATCCGGACATTACCACGGACTTCCTGTGCGGGCTCGTGCGTGAAAAACTTCAAAAGGAAAAGGAAACGGTTTGAATCAAGAGGAACTGATCGGACACGCGATCGACGCGCGCTCCAAGGCGTACGCGCCATATTCGAAGTTTAAGGTCGGCGCCGCGCTGGTCGCCGAATATGGCGGAGTTTTCACCGGCTGCAACGTCGAGTCGGCGAGCTATGGCCTGACCGTGTGCGCCGAGCGCGTCGCGATCTGGAAAGCCGTCTCGGAAGGCGTGACAAAATTCACGGAGATCGCGGTCGTCGCCGACACGGAAGAACTCACGCCGCCGTGCGGCGTCTGCCGGCAGATCATCTGGGAATTCTGTGGCGACATTCCGGTCACGCTCGCAAACCTCAAGGGTAAATCGGAAACCGTCCAAATGCGCGAACTCCTGCCGCGGGCGTTCGATACGAAATTCTTAAAATAGCGACCCCGTCGATCGCAAAAAATCAACTTCAAACGCCGTTTCCGCTTCCCACGGCCGCAATAATCACCTATACTTAGAATTAGACTAAATCTAAATTACGGTCGCGAAGAAATTCGAAGGTCGTAGTGTCTCGATATTTGGGAAGGGAATTGTCGCAAACCAAACAAGGAGTTCAAGTTATGTCCGAAAGTAAATGTCCGATGCATCACGTGGCCGGCGGCGGCACGTCAAATCGGGACTGGTGGCCGAATCAACTTCGGCTCGATATTCTTCGTCAACATTCGTCGAAATCCGACCCGATGGGCGAAAGTTTCAACTATGCGGAGGAGTTCAAGAGCCTCGACTACGAGGGCTTGAAGAACGAACTTCGGGACCTGATGACCGATTCGCAGGACTGGTGGCCGGCGGATTTCGGCCATTACGGCGGATTGTTCATCCGCATGGCGTGGCATAGCGCCGGAACATACCGCGTGGGAGACGGACGCGGCGGGGGCGGAACCGGAAACCAGCGATTCGCGCCGCTCAACAGCTGGCCCGACAACGTCAACCTCGACAAGGCCCGACGGCTCCTCTGGCCAATCAAGCAAAAGTACGGACGAAAGATCTCCTGGGCTGACCTGATGATCCTTGCGGGGAACGTCGCGCTCGAATCGATGGGCTTCAAGACCTTCGGTTTCGGCGGCGGCCGCGAGGACATTTGGGAGCCCGAAAGGGACATCTATTGGGGCCGGGAGACCACATGGCTCGACGACAATCGCTATTCGGGCGAACGCGATCTCGAAAACCCGCTCGCAGCCGTCCAGATGGGACTGATCTACGTCAATCCCGAAGGCCCGAACGCGAACGCCGATCCGATCTCCGCAGCAAAGGACATCCGCGAAACCTTCGCGAGAATGGCGATGGACGATGAGGAAACCGTCGCGCTGATCGCCGGCGGGCACACGTTCGGCAAGACGCACGGCGCGGGTGACGCGGCAAATGTAGGTCCCGAACCGGAAGCGGCGTCGATCGAGGCTCAGGGGCTCGGTTGGGCGAGCACGTACGGCTCGGGAATGGCCGGAGACGCGATCACGAGCGGACTCGAAGTGACGTGGACCTCGACGCCAACAAAATGGAGCAACGACTTTTTCGATAAGCTGTTCGGGTACGAATGGGAATTGTCGAAGAGTCCGGCGGGCGCTCATCAGTGGGTCGCGGCGAACGGCGCCGGTGCCGGAACGGTTCCGGATGCGTTCGATCCGTCAAAAAGCCGTGCCCCGACGATGCTCACGACCGACCTCTCGCTTCGCGAGGATCCCGTATACGAGAAGATCTCGCGGCGATTCCACGAGAATCCCGATCAGTTTGCCGACGCATTCGCGCGCGCCTGGTTCAAGCTGACGCACCGCGACATGGGACCACGCTCGCGGTATCTCGGACCGGAAGTGCCGGCCGAAGAGTTGGACTGGCAGGATCCGATCCCGGCCGTCGACCATAAACTGGTTGACGGGGCCGATATCGCGAACCTGAAGGAAGCGATCCTGAGTTCCGGCATTTCGATCGGTGCGCTCGTTTCGACCGCCTGGCAGTCGGCTTCGACGTTCCGTGGTTCGGATATGCGCGGCGGCGCCAACGGGGCCCGCATCCGGCTCGCACCGCAAAAGGACTGGGAATCGAACCGTTCCGGCGATCTTGTAAGCGTCATTTCGGTTCTCGAGAGCATTCAGAGCCATTTCAATGCGGCACAGTCAGGCAAGAAGGTTTCGCTCGCGGACCTGATCGTGCTCGGCGGATGCGCGGCGGTCGAAAAAGCGGCGAAGGATGCCGGATTCGACGTCTCGGTGCCGTTCAATCCGGGCCGCATGGATGCGAGTCAGGATCAAACCGACGTCGAATCGTTCTCGTACCTTGAACCGATCGCAGACGGCTTTCGCAATTACCAAAAGAAAAAATACAGCGTTTCGGCCGAAGAACTTCTCGTCGACAAGGCTCAACTATTGACTTTGACCCCGCCCGAAATGACGGTCCTCGTCGGAGGCATGCGCGCCCTGGACACGAATTCCGGCGGAACGAAACACGGCGTATTCACCGGTCGTCCGGGTATGCTGACGAACGATTTCTTCGTCAACCTGCTCGACATGGGAACCGTCTGGAGAGCCGTTTCGGATGATCAGGAAGTTTTCGAAGGACGCGACCGCAAGACCGGCGCTCCGAAATGGACCGGCACGCGTGTCGATCTGATCTTCGGTTCGAACTCCGAATTGCGCGCGTTGGCTGAAGTTTACGGATCTTCGGATTCCGGACGGAAATTCGTCGACGATTTCGTCGCCGCGTGGGCGAAGGTCATGGACCTCGACCGGTTCGACCTTCGATAAGTTGAGTCGCCGGCGGAAGATTTTGCCCGCGAATCGGGTGAAAGAGTTTGCCCGCGAATCACGCGAATCACGCGAAAGTTGACGCTGTTTCCTGGGTCTCTTTCGCGTATTTGGCGTATTTCGCGGGCAAATTTCTCATGCAGCAATTCGCGTGATCCGCGGGTCAATTCCTCAAAGGAATTTCTTCGCGAGTTCGATCGCCTCGAAGATGTCCTTCGC
>JAKOSS010000002.1 GCA_029777145.1 Acidobacteriota bacterium
AGTTCATCGCCGGCTGCGGAAGCCAGTTGAGTCGATGTCTCGGGTTCGACGCCGCATTCTCCGCCGACCGTTTCCGGATCGCGCAAGAACCGGTTTCTAAGTTCGGGATCGGTGTACAGCTTCGCCAGCAGATCCTGTTCGGCGCGTAGGTTCATTGCTCCATGATCTCCCGCGCCGTGCGCAATTCATCGACGATCTCGTTGAACGGCGGAAAGTTGCCGTCGCGTTCAAGCACCGCGCCCTTGATCTCGCAACGGCCGGCGACGTCGCGGAAAAGTTCCCAGATCGCGTCTTCCGTCCTGTCGAGATGCGCGTCGATCAACCGCTTTCCGTGACGGCGCGAACCGACGAAGTGGAGTTGGACGACGCGTTCGATCGGGATCGAATCGAGAAACTCGCGCGGGCAAAAATCGAAGTTCCGCGAGTTCACGTATAGGTTCGTGACGTCGAGCAGGATGCCGCAGTCGTTTTCCTCGACGAGCCGCGTCAGAAACTCGGCTTCGGACATCTCTGACGAAGGAAACCGCATGAGATACGAAATATTCTCGAGCACGAGAGGCCGGTCGATCACCGACCGGACGCGCGAGATATTGCGTCGAAAAACATCGAGCGCCTCCCGCGTGTACGGAACCGGCGCGAGATGGCCGATCGCCGTTCCGCCGGATCGGGTGAAGCAGACGTGGTCGGAGAACCATGGAGCGTCGACCACTTCGACGAGCGCCGCGAGTCGTTCAAGATACGCCTCATCGATACCTTCCGCGCTTCCGAGCGACAGGTCGAGCGAATGCGGAACTAGCCGGAAGTGGGCGCGCAGCAGATCAAGTTCGGCGAGCTTCTGATCGTGGGCGTCGAGGTAATGATCGGCGGTGATCTCGAGGAAATCGACCTGATCGCGGTTCAGCAAAACGTCGGCCCGGAACCGCTCGCGGAACCCGAGGCCGACGCCAAGTTTCTCGATCTCGCCGAATCGCATTTCAGCTGCCACAACCACCACATCCGCCGCCGCACCCGGAACTGCATCCCGAGCTGCCGCAAGAGCTCCCGCCGTCGGATGACGAACACGATCCGCAGCTCGAACCGCACGACGACGTGCTGGCGGCGCGTTTGAAAGCCTCGTTGTAGTCGCTGAACATTGTTCCCGCGAGGATTCCTGTTCCGAATACCCCGACCCCGAGAAGCAGCGGATCGAGATTCGCGAATCCGGACTGAGCGGTCGCCGGATGCGTGAAGAACAATCGTCGGGAATCGTCCTTCAATCCGCCGAAAGCGACCTGCAGGCGGTCGAGATAAGCCTTTCCGAGCTTGGTCACGCGGATTCCCTTCCCGACGATGAACGTCCCGACGATCCCGGCGATCCCGAGAATTATGAGAAACACGACGTTGAAATGGCCGTGCAGGATCGCCGCCGCGATCTTGTACGCTCCGAGCCCGAATATCCCGATCGCGGCCAGCCACTTGAGCGGCGCGACGGTTGCGGAGTACGCACCGGACGCCAGCATCTGCTGCCGTTCGAGTTTGATCCTGTAAGTGTCCCGGACCGGACGGACGATTCCCTTCAGCGTCGCGTCCGAAAAACACTCCTTCGTCTCACGTCCGTAGCCGATCCATCCGAGGACGTTCTGTTCCAGCGGATGATCAAGACCCGGCACCGGAACCGATGTCCGGCGGATCGAACTCGTGCTTCCAGAAGTCGCAAACTCGATCAATCCCTTTTGGCGCAGCCCGAAAAGCACCGCGCGTATCATCTCGTTTGATCCGCCGCGCAGGTAGGCCGTCTCGTAGGGGTCGAGCGCCTGCGGGATCGCCGGCACGGGCAGCCTGTCCGAGCGGTCAGCGACGCGTTTCGCGATGGCGAGCACGATCAGGGTCGCGACGATGACGATTGCGTAAAGAACCAGGAAATAAGGACCGTAAAGATTGGCCAGCGGATTGTCGAAAAGAATATCCATCAATTCCTCCCTATTAGTCCATAACGAGACGAATCGCCCCGCGGTTTTTTTCGTAACGAGAATTTAAGACGGTGAATCGCCGAGCTTCGAGATCTCCGATGCGGTCCAATCGCAAAGCGTCTTGATCTGGGCGTCGCTCAGAGCGGCATCGCGATGGATGATCGTGTACGACCAAAGCGGCATCTCACCGTGCTGAGCTTCGGTACACATCTTCTCGAGTTTCTTGCGCTTTCGCCGCGCCTCGTAGGTTCCCCAAACCGAAAGATTGAGTTCCCGGCGGCCCTCCGTGATATGATCGGCGAGAAACCACGCGGACGGCTGGATCTTCGAGTACCACGGATAGACCGTCTCGTTCGAATGACAGTCCATACAGGAAGTCCTCAGGATCTTTGCCACCTCAGGCGGGACCTCCGCGTTCAGTTCGAGCTTTTCTGCCTCAACGACCGGCGGGTTGGTGAAATCGGGTCGGATAAACTGGATCACGACGAAACCCACCACCAACAGTATAACCACGATCAGAATTGCTTTTTTCATAATTTTCGGCACCGCACGGCATCTCTGCCATGGGCGCACATCTTCAACCTATGGAATTACTCAACCTCCGCGACGCACAAGAAGCGAACGAAACAAGGCTTTTGGGGGAATACGGCGAACAGCTTGCCGTCGATTTTCTGCTAAGACGCGGATTTCGCGTCGTTTGTTGCAACTTCACGGTCCCGATCGGGCGCAATCTGCGCGGCGCGGCGGTCACCGGCGAGATCGATATCATTGCTCTCGACGAGGACGTGCTCTGCTTCATCGAGGTAAAAACACGAAGCGCCGATGACTTCGCGTCGCCGCTTGCGGCCGTCGATCTGCGCAAGCAACGTCAGATCATCCGAACGGCGCGCGTTTACCGTCGGATCTTCGGCGTCGCCTCGATGGACTATCGGTTCGACGCGGTCGCCGTCGTCGCCGGCGATCCGCCGCGGATCGAACATCGTCCGAATTTCTGGGACGAATCGCGTTTTGCGCGCAAGAACTGGGACCGTCAGTTCTGACCTGCCATCCACTCGCGATCGCCTTCGCCGAGTTCGCCGATCTTCGCCATTAGGTGGTCGGCGATCTCCTTGTGCGTCCGCAGCCGGTCCGATTTTTGATAGAAAGCCTCAAGATCCACGGGCTCACCGAACCAGATCCGGACCTTCGGACCGCCCGTCCAATTGCCGAGGATCTGCTTCGGCAAGTGATTTCCGAGTCCGGCGATGAAGACCGGAATGACGTTCGGACGCGCCTTCATGATCACCGCTCCGACGCCGGGCTGCGCCGGCAGAAAATCATACGGATCGTCGCTGAGGTTCCGTTTTCCTTCCGGGTGAAAGCCGATGATCGTCCCGTCGCCTGATGATGCGATACGGATAAGTTCTGCCAGACTAAACTTGTCAAACTCGCGTTTTTCAGCCTCGCGCGCCTCGCGGAAGAACGGCGGATACATCGCCCACCAGCCCATCACGAGATTCACGAACCAACCGACCGGCGAGGTATAGAAAAACTTGGCACGCACCGGGAAGTAGAGCCGGATCGGACGTGTCGTCTGACGAAAGATGACGCTCGAAACGACGTACATATCGAAAAATGAGCGATGGTTCGCGACGAGCAGAAGCGGCTTGTCGACCGGCGCCTCGGCAACGTTCCCGATCCCGAAGACGTTCATCAGGTTGTACGTACAGATCTTTATCCAAAGGGATCCCAAATGTCGTTGGAAAAATGTCCAGAACCCCTTCCAGCGACCGCGATTCATCGCGCAAGTCAGCCGGAAACCGATCTTCTCGGTCGAATTCAGAACGGAGAGTTCGCTCTCGTTGGGAAACAACTCGATCGATCCTGATTCAGATTTTGCCAGCAAGTCGTCGGGCATGGGCGAAAAAAAGAAAGTCTAGCATATCGCGGACGCGCCGAAAATTGTCTGGACAGAGTTGGCGACCGCGTGCAAAACTATTTTGTTTTGTTTCTAATCCCGCTTCCCCTGATTACCGAAAAGGAGATCTGATGAATACTTGCTCGCTTCGCGTTTTTGCTGTTATTGCGTTGACCGTTTTCTCTTCGCTGGCGGCTTTTGCCGGCTCGTCCGACGGAGTTTGGTCGCCGATCGACGACGGCCAGTTGCGGACGGAAGGCCGTGAACGGCTTGTCGTTCCTTCCTCGTATGCGGCGTTTCGACTCGACGCCAAATCGCTCGAAAGGATCCTGCGCGATGCCCCGCGCGACTCCTCGGCGGATTCGCGTTCACGCGAAGTGATCCTGACGCTGCCGATGCCGGACGGCTCGTTTGAGCGGTTCCGGATCGAGCAATCGCTCGTCGTCGAAGAAGGGCTCGCGGCGAAATACCCGGCGCTCGCCCGGACCTATCGGGGCTTCGGCATCGACGATCCGACGGCGACGGCGCGATTCGATTTCCTGCCGAGCGGGTTTCACTCGATGATCCTTTCGACGCGCGGGACGTTCCTTGTCGATCCGTACTTCAAGTCGGACAATACGACCGATTACATTTCGTATCTCAAATCCAACGCGCCGCGCCTGAACAATTTCATCTGCGAATTCGAGAACGACGAGAAGTTCAACTTCCTTTCTGACGAATTCGACGAGTATTTCAACGGCGACACGGCGGAAGTGACGTCCGGAACCCAACTTCGCACGTACCGTCTCGCCCTCGGGGCGACGAATGAATACGCGGTTGCGGTCGGCGGGAACACGATCGCCGGCACACTTGCCGCGCAGGTTTTGATCATGAACCGCGTCAACGGAGTCTATGAACGCGACCTCGCGATCCACATGAACATCGTCGCGAACAACGATCTCGTCGTCTACGCCGGAGACCAGACGTGCGCCGGCGTTGCCTGCACCGGCGCCAACGATCCGTACTCCAACAC
>JAKOSS010000261.1 GCA_029777145.1 Acidobacteriota bacterium
ACAGCTGGTTCGGCCGGTGATTCATGTGCCCGGCAAGGCCTACCTGCGCAAGAACGTCCGAAGCGCGTTCGCGGCGTTCCGAGGCTCCGACGCCCTGATAAATCAGGGGGAGTTCCACATTTTCGAGCGCGGTCAGCTTCTGCAGCAGATTGAACTGCTGGAAAACGAATCCGATCTCGCGGTTGCGCAATTCGGCCATCTGGTTCTCGGTATAGGATGTGATGTTCTGACCTCTCAGGATGTAGTCGCCTTCGTCTGCCGTATCGAGGCATCCGATGATGTTCATCAGCGTGGATTTGCCGCTGCCGGACGCGCCGATGATCGCAAGGAACTCATGCTCCTCGATCAGAAGCGACAGGCCGTCGACGGCATGGACCGTCTCGCCGCCCAAGGTGTAGGTTTTTCGAATATTCTTAAGCTCTATCATACCCGCGCCTCAACCCTGGTTTCTTCCGAAGGTGAAGAGACCGTCGGAGGTCTTGTCGGCGGACAGGTCCATAAGATACTGGCCGTCGCTGATGCCGGAAAGCACTTCGGCTTCCGTCGCATCGCTCAAGCCGACGGTGATTTTGGTTTGTACGCCGGCGGCCGACGAAGCGTCTGCCGTGCCCGGAGCGGGGACTGCCATAACGTATTTCTCGCCGTCGACGGTTTTTATCGCGGATACGGGGATCAGGAGGACGTCCTTATGGGAGGCAACCAGGATATCCGCCCGGGCGCTCATGCCGGTCAGTATCCCGTCCGCACTGTCGAGACGAATGGTCACGTCGTAGGTCGTTACGCCGTTCGAGTAAACGCCGGCTGAGGAGACGCGGTCGACGGTTCCGGTGTATTCGGCTCCCGCCAATGCGTCGAGTGCAATGCTTACCGTCTGGCCGGTCTTGATTTTCGCGATGTCAAGGTCGTCGGCGGCAACGTTCAGTTCGAACGCAGTCGCGGAGCCTACGGTAAACAAGAGTGTGTTCTGCTGTACGCTCGCATGTTCCGAAACGGCCAGATTCTCGACGATTCCGTCCGCCGGCGCGTACACCTGAAGGGCATCCCGCTGCGACGTTTTTTCGGCGATTTTATCGAGTGTTGTCTGCCGCGAACGAAGGAGTTCCGCATACGCCGCGGAATAGACCGGTTCGTCGAACTTGATCAGACGGTCGCCGACGGAGACTTTATCGCCGACGGAGACGAGAATCTCGGATACGAGGCCTTCGCTGCCCGTGATCAAGTACGGCATATGAACCTGAAGCGTTCCCTTTCCGATCGGAGTTCCGTCGCGCAGTTCGCAGGAAGCATCCGCGCCGAGCGGAAAGAGATCTTCGGGATCGTCCGGGAAAACGACTTCGGCCTGCCCCGCGCTTACGGAACGTACGGTGGTGTCGACCGACCGTGCACCGATCTTTACGGTGACTTGGTCTCCCGCTTTTACTTCCTTTTCGGGCGTGAAAACGAGCCGCATACTGTCGTCCGCGGACAGGAGAATAAGGCCTCCGTTGTTTTGCATCGCCGACGCGGCATCCAGGCCAGCCGCAGCATAGACGGCTTTGACCCGGCCTGCGACCGGAGAAGAAATGCTGCCGCTTTTCGAGGAATCCGTCGTCAGGATCTGGAGATCCGTCGAATCAAGCTGTGTTTGAAGGGTGGCGATTTCATCGTCGATCGTATCGTTCTTCAGCGTGAGAATCAGGTCCCCCGCCTTCACCGGATCTCCGTTCTTCACGGCAAGCTGCGCGACATCTCCGGAGAGCTGCGCATACACATCCGAGGAAGAAGAAGGCCGGATCGAGCCGTTCGCC
>JAKOSS010000262.1 GCA_029777145.1 Acidobacteriota bacterium
ATGTATCCGGCGCTCCGTTCGGGCACGATGGTGATCGTCAATCCGCGCATCGAGATCCGCGTCGGCGACGTCATTCTCGCCAAGCATCCGTACAAGCAGAGCGTCAGGATCGCGAAACGCGTCGCGCAGATAACTGACGACGGGCGATACTTCGTCGTCGGCGACAACGCGATGGAGAGCGAGGACAGCCGCGCGTTCGGTGCGATCAAACCGGAGAACGTGATCGGGAGAATCACGGGTCAGTTTTGAAATTTCGGGAAGTTGGAAAGTCTTGGAAGTTTAGAAAGCAGTAACATCAGCAAGCCCGTCAAATCTCTCGAAACTTCCAAAACGTCCAAAGCTTCTCCCAACTTTCAAGACTTCCAAAACTTCCGAAACTAGAATGGGCTTCCCCAACTTCCCCAACTTTCTCAGTACTTTGCAACCCTCGGATCGACGTCATCCGCCCACGCCAGGATGCCGCCTTTGAGATTCAGCAACTTTCCTTCGTAGCCGAGTTCGCGGAGCGCGCGGATGGCCATTGCGCTGCGGACTCCGGATTTGCAATGGACGATGACCGTCCGTGCCGGATCGAATTCATCAACGCGTTCGACGACTACGCCCAGGGGGATCGGCGTCGTCCCCGGAATGCGCGCGATCTCAAACTCGTGAGGCTCGCGCACGTCGATGATCGAAATATCGGGATCGGCCGATATCAATTCAAACAGCTCATTCGGCGTGATCTCTTCAACCGCGTCAGGTTCGACGCTCTTCAATCCGCAGAATTCCTCGTAGTCGACAAGTGACGTGATCGTCGCGTTCGGCCCGCAGAGCGCACAATCCGGGTTCTTTCGCAGCTTGAGTTCGCGGAAGCGCATCTTCCAGGCGTCGAACGTGAGCAGGCGATTCACCAGAATCCCTTCCGCTCCGAGAATGACCTTGATCACCTCATTCGCCTGGATCGTGCCCACGATCCCCGGTAAAACGCCCAATACGCCGCCCTCGGCGCAGCTGGGCACGAGTCCGGGCGGCGGCGGTTCGGGATAAAGACACCTGTAGCACGCGCCTTTATCCGCCCAAAATACGCTCGCCTGACCCTCGAAACGGAAGATGGAACCGTAGATGTTCGGCTTTCCGGTGAGGACGCAGGCGTCGTTGACCAGATATCGGGTCGGGAAGTTGTCGGTGCCGTCGACGATCACGTCGAATTCCCTGAAAAGTTCGAGAGCGTTGGCGCTCGTCAGACGCGTCTCGAACGCCTCGACATTGGTGTTCGGATTGATGTCGGCGATCCGGTCACGAGCGGAGTCGATCTTTTTTCGCCCGACATCCTTCGTCCCGTGGATGATCTGCCGCTGAAGGTTTGATTGGTCGACGACATCGAAATCGACGACGCCGAGCGTTCCGACTCCGGCCGCCGCGAGGTATAGCCCGAGCGGCGATCCCAACCCGCCCGTTCCGATCATCAATACCCGCGAATTTTTGAGTTTCCGCTGGCCTTCGAGCCCGACTTCCGGAAGGATCAGGTGGCGCGAATAACGCGAGTATTCTTCCTGATTGAGCTCCGGAAGCCGTTCGGGATCGCGTCCGCCCGCGATCGACGGCACGATCAGGATCTCGCCGCCCGAAACGGTCGTCTCGAGCCCGTCAAGATCGCGGATGTCCTCGTCGCCGACATAAACGTTGACGAAACTGCGGAGTTTGCCCGCCTCGGCAAAAAGATGATTGCGAAGTCCGCCGAAGCGTTCGGCGAGTCTAGAAAGGGCCTCGCCTGCGGTCGCCGCTTCAACCTCGACCTCGGAGCGGCCGTCCGTGAATTGTCTGAGCGGTGTTGGAATGATGATTGTCGTTGCCATTTTTATTGAATTATTCCTTGAATGAATTTGTAAATTTGCCCGCGCCGGCTACGGGTTTTTGTTGTTCTAACCTGAGATTCCCTCCGACGACGCGGACAAAGCCTGAACTATCGTCTCCTCGTTGAACCGTGAACGATCGTTCCCCAGGACCCACGAACGGACCGCGACGGGTTTCCCGTCGATCACCGAGACGATCACGTACGACCAGACCGGAAGGGCGTGATCGAGATCGAATTGGGACGGGACGGCAACGTCGTCCGGATGCGAATGGTAGTATCCGATGACGTCGAGTCCGTTCTCGCGCGCATGTCGTTCGGCGCGAAGCACGTCCTTCGGGACGATGAGAACCCGGTCGCGAACATCGCCGACGGCGTTCTCCATCGGCAGCAGTTCCGTCAGAAAGCGGCGCTCGCCGTCAAATTTACCGATCAGCATCCCGCCGCATTCGAAGGGGTACGCGGCCGTGGCGAAGTCGCCGATCTTCTCGGAAAGTTCTCGTGAGATCTCGATCATTTCCATGCCTCCGTCGTTGCGTCCGCAATTCTGGATGAGATCGCCTCGATTGTCGATCCGGAAAACGCATGTTCGAAATCCGCGATCAGATCGTCCGCGTCCTCGACGCCCGCCGAGATCCGGAGCAACCCGTCGGTGATACCGAGTCTCGCGCGTTGTGCAGGCGACAACTCGCGGTGCGTCGCCGTTGCCGGATGCACGACTCCCGTAAAGATGTCACCGACGCTCGCCGCGCGCGTGACGAGCCCGAGGTTGTTCATGAACCGGTATGCCGCCGGCCGCGTATCGTCGATCAGCCGGATCGCGAGCACGGCGCCGCGACGCCCGCCCAATAGATTTCGTTCCGATGTTTCGAAGTCGTCGCCGAATCCGGGATAGATCACGTCTGCGACGAACGGCGAGCTTTCAAAGTACCGGGCGAGTTTGAGTGCGTTCGAGCA
>JAKOSS010000263.1 GCA_029777145.1 Acidobacteriota bacterium
GCCGCGGCGATCAGCGGACTCTCGATCGATGAGTTCCGGCGCCTCGAGGCGCAGCTTGACCGCGGCCGCTTTCGGGAATACTTCCGTGAATCGGATGCGCGCTTCCGCCGACGATCTGAACTTGATTCGGAACTGGACTTTCTCGCCGCGGCCGGCGGCGACCCGATATGCTTATTTCTGCCGATCACGCTCGGCGGCCGGACGATCGGCGTCCTATTCGCCGAGTTCGAAGGCGACGAAACTGTCCAAAGCGACGCGGCGGCCTTCTTCGGGGTCGTCGCTTCACTGTTCGCCCAGACGTTCCGCGTCGAGAACGCGATCTCGACGGAACGGCAACGTCTCGCGGACGAAAACACGAGTCTTCGGAAGGAACTCAAGGAAAAGTACGACTTCTCGCAGATCATCGGAAATTCGAGCGCGATGCGTCACGTTTACGATCAGGTGTCGCAGGTCGCCCGCTCGAACGCGACCGTCCTCTTGCGCGGCGAGAGCGGAACCGGCAAGGAGATGATCGCGCATGCGATCCATTACAACTCGCTGCGTTCGAAAGGTCCGTTCATCAAGGTCAACTGCGCGGCACTGCCGGAAACGCTGATCGAATCCGAGCTGTTCGGATTCGAGAAAGGCGCGTTCACCGGCGCCGACCGCATGAAAAAGGGGCGATTCGAGATCGCCGACGGCGGCACGATCTTTCTCGACGAGATCGGCGATCTTCCGCCGCAAACGCAGATCAAGCTCCTGCGCGTTATTCAGGAACGCGAGATCCAACGCCTCGGCGGAACCGAAACGATCAAGGTCAATGTCCGTTTCATCACCGCGACGAACAAGAATCTCGAAGAAGAGATCGCCAACGGCTTGTTCCGCGAAGATCTTTATTACCGCCTCAACGTCTTCACGATCTTTCTGCCGCCGCTCCGTGAACGCAAGTCGGACATCCTGCTGCTCGCCGAGCATTTTCTGGACAAGTACGAGCGCGAGCACGGCAAGGACATCAAGCGGATCTCGACGCCCGCGATCGACATGCTCACGAGCTATCATTTCCCGGGAAACGTCCGCGAACTCGAGAACGTCATCGAACGCGCCGTGCTCGTCTGCGACGAACAGGTCATTCACGGCCATCATCTTCCGCCGACGCTTCAGACGGCCGAAGTTTCCGGCACCGTGACGCGGCTTTCGCTGACCGGCGCGGTCGAATCCTACGAGCGGGACCTGATCCAGGACGCTCTGAAAACGTCGCGCGGGAACGTCGCCAAGGCGGCGCGCCAACTCGATTCGACGGAAAGAATACTGAGTTATAAAATCAGGAAGTACGGGATCGCGACGAAACGTTTCAGATAGCGCAGCACGGGTTTTGTCGCGGCTCCCGATCACCTAAACGTGCCCGAAGACACAATCGAAAACCTCATTCGGAACCTGCCCGACGGCGAATCCGCGACGCGTTTTCTTGCCGAGTTGGCGGATCGCTATCCGAGCGAACGACAACGGCTGGCACGCAACGCCGGACTGCTCGCCGACGTGCTGACGATCGTTTCCTTCAGCCCGTTGCTCGCCACGACGCTCCTTCAGCACAAGAGCTATTTCGCCTGGCTCGACCGGCAGCGACGGGCTGCGTCGGTCCGATCAAAAGAGGACCTGCTCGAATCGCTCGCGCGGTTTGAGATGACGCATTCGACGCTTGAACCGAACGTCATCCTCTCCCGCTTCCGGCGCCGCGAGTTGCTGCGGATCTATCTTCAGGACGTCCGCGACCTTGAAACGATCGCCGAGATCACCGAGGAGATCTCGAACCTGGCCGACGCGATCCTCGAACACGCGCTTCGGCTCGCCCGCCAGGAACTCGACAATCGTTACGGGCCGCCGCTCGAAACCGATGACAAGGGACGGGCCGCGGAAGCGCGGTTCTGCATTGTCGCGCTTGGAAAGCTCGGATCGCTCGAACTGAACTACGCGTCGGACATCGATCTGCTGTTTTTGTACTCGTCCGAAGGAAACACATCAGGGTCCGGTTCACGCGGCGCCGTCACAAATCGCGAATACTTCGTCAAACTCGCGGAGCAGATCATCAAGATCGTCGGCCAACAGACCGGTGAAGGCGCCGCGTATCGCGTCGATATGCGGCTCCGCCCGCACGGACGCGTCGGCGCGCTCGCGATCCCGGTCGACGAAGCCGTCGGCTACTATCTCCAGACGGCGCAACCGTGGGAACGTCAGGTTCTCATCCGGTCGAGAGGCTGCGCCGGCGATGTCGATCTTTTCAAACGATTTGCGGAACGGGTCGAGCGCCGGGTCTTTTCGAACGGCGGAACGGTCGCCGACGCGCTGCGGAACGTCCGTCAATCGAAGGACAAGATCAATTTTGAGAAGCGGTCGCCCGACGGCTTCAACGTCAAACTCGGGATCGGCGGCATCCGCGAGATCGAATTCATCTCGCAGGCCCTGCAACTCGCGTATGGCGGTAAGGACGAGTGGCTCCGCGAACCGCACACGCTGATCTCGCTCTCCCGACTCGCGGACCGCGGTTTGATAAGCGAGACCGAGCATGCCGAACTCGCTTCCGCGTACACGTTCTTGCGGCGCGTCGAACACCGCATCCAGATGGAGCACGGTCTGCAGACGCACAGCGTCCCGA
>JAKOSS010000264.1 GCA_029777145.1 Acidobacteriota bacterium
CTCCCCAACCTTGCCGGTCAACTTCGTAGTGCGGGAGGCGTTCCGCCGTTGAGATGAGAATACGCTTTACCTGCTGCGGCGTCAGTTCGGGGTTTGCCTCAAGCATTTGCGCGATCACGCTCGAGACGATCGGTGCCGCGAACGAAGTTCCGTCGACGTACTTGTAATGCGCGGTGATCACGCTTTCCCGGCGGAGTTTCAATGCGACGATCTGCCGGATCGAGTGAACCGGCCGGTCGAGCGCGGCGTCCAGTTCGGCGTCGATCGTCGGGTTTTCGCGAATGATCCGATGGAGATCGTCATCGTCGGCCTGATCGAGCTTCTCGAGAAGTTCGGCCTGCTGCGCGGTCGGAGTATTTGGCAGGATCGGCGCCGGAACCCAAATCGACGGCGCGATTATCTCGGGTTTCTGAAGGCCGTCGAGCGTCGGGCCGTAGCTTGAACGGTACATGCCGCGCTTCGCCCGGTTCAACGAATTGTTGTCGTCCAGGCCGCCGACGGCGATGGACGACGGCGCGGACGCCGGCGGAAATACCGGGTGATTCGGGAGATGGCCGGCGTTTCCGACGGCACAAACGACGACAAGACCCTGCGCGGCGCATTCTTCAACGGCCTGAGAAAGTGAGTCGTGAAGGTAGCTTTGCTCGAAATCGCCGCCGGCGGATATGTTGACGATCCGAATGTTGTATTTCGACCGATTTGAGAGGACCCATTCGAGTCCGTCCTCGATGTTCTGTTCCGTGATCCTTCCCGTCCGCGCGAGTTTCACCAGCACGACGTCTGATTCAGGCGCGATGCCGCGGTAGAATCCGTTCGAAAGCGATCCGTTGCCGGCGGCGACGACGCTCGTCATCATCCCGTGCCAGCTCGCCACGTCCGGCTGGAAGAGCGACGCCAGATCGCCGTCCTTCTGCATCATGTTCCGGTATCCGACGATGCGATTGTTCGGCGTCGTCAGATCGACGTGCGGGTAGAATCCGGAATCGAGAAAACAGATCGTGACACCGCGTCCGGCAAATCTCTCGTCCGCATCTAGACGCAACGGCGTCGAAAGAACCCGCGAACCGTCCTTTTGAAGCGCCGCGTCGGTCAGGATCTGGTCCTTCGCGTGATCGAACAGGCTCACGCATCGCGCGCACACGGCCTCAAACTGCTTCGAATCAGGAGCATTCGCACGGATCAGCTGCGCGAGTTCTTCGTCAAGCGCGACGAGCGGGACATACTCGTCCTGCGTTTCCCTGGAACAGACCGGGCACACCGCTTCGCCGGCCGCGATGTCGGCGGTCGTCAGGTGTCTCGGGTAGTGCAAGGTTTCCTGGGGTGTCATTTAAGGAGGCTTAAGTTTTTCACAACCAGGGGGTAAAATCAATTGGTTCAACCGGTAACGGTTCCCAGTACATTTTACTCCAAGCGCGGGAATTAAGGTCGTGACGACACGTAAAAAAGTAGGTCTTGCATTGTCGGGTGGCGCCGCCCGCGGCTTTGCGCATTTGGGTGTGGTCAAAGTTTTGACGGCGCACGGGATCCCGATCGATTACATTGCCGGAACAAGCGCCGGATCGATCGTCGGTGCCGCGCTCGCAAGCGGCCTGTCGATCGACGAGATCGTCACGATCGGGAAGAAACTGAGTTGGTACAAGGTTTCGGGAATACCCTATTCGGTCAAAGGCTTGCTTTCGAACGCGCCGATGGGAGACATTCTTGCGGAGAGTCTGCCGTTCACGAAATTCGAAGAACTTCCGATCCCGTTCGCTGCCGTCGCGTGCTCGCTCGAGACCGGCCGCAAGGTCGTCTTCCGTGATCACGGCGACCTGATCACGGCGATCCGTGCCAGCTGTGCGATCCCCGGGGTTTTCGTTCCGGTCGAATATGAGGGACAGAACCTCATCGATGGCGGCGTGGTCGCGCTCGTGCCGACAAAAGAGGTGAAAAGACTTGGCGCGGAAGTCGTGATCGCGATCGACGTCAACGCCTGCGGAGCAACCTATTTCAATTCGCCGTCCACGTTCTTCGGCGTTCTGTTCCAGTCGGCAATGCTGCTCCTCAGGACGGCAGGAAAGAGTCAGCATTATCACTCAGACGTACTGATCGCGCCGCAGATCGCTCACCTTCGGCCCGACGAGATCGCGAAAATGGACGAGTTCATCGAGCTCGGCGAGAAGGCCGCGCTCGAGAAGATCGATGAAATAAAGAAGCTGGTTTTCGGAGAAGATCAGTAGAGCCGAATTCCCGCGCGCCGGGCGTCCTCTTCGACGATCCGCCATTCCGCCGACAGTCCCGCACGAACCTGTTCGAGATAGATGATCTGCGAGCTGATCTCATCATAACTGCCGGCCACACCGATCACCGGCGACAAATATCCGTTCCCGAAATTTCCGCCGCGAGGACGCTGGCGCATGAAAGAGTAGTTGCCGACGGCACGGTTGTAAACGTCCTGCGAGTTGGGATACATCCGCGAAATATCGGTCACGGTTTGCAGATTCGGAGGTAGCGGTTGAGTATTGCTGCGAGTCCTGCCATAGATCGGCCCGCGGTATCCAAGTCCAGAATAGGCGAAACTCCAGTAAGCGACCGGCTGGCTGAAATTCGACCGGCGAATTCCCCGTAAGTATGCGATCTGCGAATCGATCGAAGCGAGTTGCGACCGAACGAGTTCGGCCCGTTCGCGGATCCCGTATTCCGACGCCTGGCGTTCCTCGCGAAGTTCGGAAGCGAGTTCGCTCAGCTCGCGTCGCTTCTGATCGTTGATCCGCTCTATCTCCTCCGGCGACGGCAATCCGCGCGAAGCATAATTCCTGCGGTAATCATCGTCAGCTTTCAGGCGCTCTTGTTTGAACTTTTCAAGATCCGAATTGGTCACCGTCCGCGTCTGCGCCGCGGCGGTCATCGAAAGAGCAAGAATCAAGATCAGGTACTTCATAGTCGGTTAGATGCCTGCACCGCGGCGTCGCGTTTTGTGTTTTATCATTGCGATCTCCGCGATCCCCGCGTGAGAAAACCCGACTTCACGCAAAGCTCGCGGAGTCCGCGAAGGAAGTAAACGATTTCCGTGGGATCAGTCGATTTGAATGACTTCATAGGACTCGTAAAGAATGTTTAATTCAAAGAAGGTCGTGTAGAGAGTAGCCGGCTTCCCGTGGTTGCCCTCGCCAATATCCCACCAGAGTAAAGCAGTACAATCTGAGGCTAATTCTTCAGGGTCATCTTCCATCATCTCCCAGGCGATGGATTTACAATTCTTGTAGATAACACAGTATTGCTTTTGCTCAATGAAGTCGTTTATTCCTTCGATCTTAAGACTGTTCCCCCACTGGAAAACAGAAATCCGCGTGATGCTCGCGATGATTTCTTCAAGTGAATTCACCATAGTTCCGTTAGATCACCAGGTTCATCCGGGGTGATTCACAAGCCGCGGCATCGCGCTTTGTGTTTTATCATTGCGATCTCCGCGATCCCCGCGTGAGAAAACCCGACTTCACGCAAAGCTCGCGGAGATCGCAAAGGAGGAAAATCGCTAAAACCCGAGACTCAGCCCGATCCGCGCGTTCGCGCCGGCCGTCCGGAATCCGTTCTCATAATACTCGTTATCGAACATGTTCTCGATCGTTCCGAACAGCCGCAGATTGAATCGCTGTTTGATCGGCCGGAACGTGTAACCCGCGGTCAGATCTCCGCGCCGGTTTCCCGCAAAGCGGTACGTGTACGTCGAAAACGTCGAATTGCTGAAGATCGGCGCAAGATATCCGCTGGTTGCAAGAAAGTCGAAATTGACCCAGAAATCCTTGAATCGCTGTGTCGCGACGATCGTCACCTGGTGCAACGGAATGCCGAACGTCCGTTTGTCGGAACTCACGAGCGTCGCCGGCGGCATGAAGGTCAATCTCCTGAAAGTCCGCGTGTCGCTGTTGACGAAAGTATACGAGACCGACACGTCCGTATCGCGCAACGGTTTCATACGCGCGACGAACTCGGCGCCGCGCGAAAAGTGCCGGTCGGCGTTGAAATAAGACGGACCGCCGAGATCGTCGGTCGGGAGATACGCGACCTCGTCCCGAATCTCATAATAAAAATAGTTGGCTGTGAGTCTCAGACGTTGTCTGAAGAGGTCCTTATCGATCCCGACGTCCGCCGAGAACGACTTTTCCGGCTTCAACTCCGGATTCCCGAGTCCGAAGAACGATCCGAAAAAGAAGTACGAACCGAAGCGCTCGTAAAGCGACGGAACGCGGTAGCCGGTCCCGAAATGAGCACGGATCTTCGTCTTCGATGTCGGAAAATAGTACGAAGAAGATCCGTCAATCGTCACCGACGACGGCGGTTCGGTGACGTTGTTGAAGCGATTCGGATAACTCGTAGAGCTGAACTCAGGAACGTCGAGGCTGAACCATTGGGCGCGAAGCCCGCCCGAAATCTGAAACTTCCCGTCGAAAAAACCAACGAGGTCCTTGACGAAAAACGTATTCGATCGCTGACTGGCTGAAGTCAGGAAATTGTCGGCCGGCGTGACGAATTCGCCGCTGTTCTCGAGTTTCTCCCGCTCGTGTTCGAATCCGGCCGTCAGCAGATTGCTCCCGGCCAACCAGTTGATCTTTCCGCTGAAGGTATCGATCCGGCCGTCGAAGCGATATGTCTCGTCGCCGCCGAATGGTTGGAAACCGGTTCCGAGCGGGCCGTTCGTGTTTCGCCGCGACGTCGTCACCCCGGAATAATATCCTTGAGCGACAAGCCCGTCGCGGATCGTTTGCGTGACGACAAGTTGCCCGCTCAAGAAATTCGATCGCTGGAAACTGTCCGGGTCATTCGCGTCGGGAGTGAAATTGATCCCGGAACGCGCGTCGATGATCACTGCCGGATCGGGCAGCGAACCGAACGTGTCCGGACTGTTGTTGAGTTTCACTTTCGCGTTGGAGACGAAAAGCCGGCCCGAGATCGACGTTTTCGAAAACGGCTTGGCTTCGATGCGCGTCTGAAAACTCGAATTCTCCGAATCGTCGTCGCCGTCGATTCCTTTCGAATAAACCGTCCGCGAACCGCCGACGTCGAATCCGAGTCGGTTGCGGAAGAATGAATTTGAGACACCGGCGCGGAACCGTCCGAGTCCCAGTCCGCCGAACGCTCCCGACACGTTGCCGTGCCAGCCCGGCTTCGGCTCGGGCGTCTGAAAATCGATCGTGCCGCCGATCGCGTTCGTGCCGTAGAGCGATGAACCGGATCCTCGCAGTACCTCGATCTTGCTGACGTTGGTGAGCGTGAAATCGC
>JAKOSS010000265.1 GCA_029777145.1 Acidobacteriota bacterium
CGGGCGGAAGCTGATAGACCGCGATAGGTTCGCTATCGATCGGTTGTTGAACGATCGGCAGATCGTCGAAATTGATGTCGTTTACAGTCCGCATTTAGTTTTTGAGCAGGTACAAAGCACCGATCCCAAGGCCCGCAAGCATAAGCGTGTTTGTCGAGATTCCACCGGCATTGGAACCGCTCGAAGCCGAGGCGGCGGCGGCTTTGATCTGCGAATCCAATGCCGACAACTGAGACAGGAATTGATTGCGGGCCTCAGCGTCCTTTCCTTTTTTCGCCCGGTAAACGATCGACGGATCGTTGAACTGGCCGAGGATCCTTTGCGATTCCTGGACCGCCTGAGCCGGTGACATTTGCCGCGATCGCAAACCAGAAAGGATCTGTTCCATTGCGGAAACCGCTTGTTGACCGGCTTGCTGGATCTCCGCCAAACCTTGGTATTGAGCCTTTCGACCGCCGCCGAACAAACCCATGATCGATTGAAAAATTCCAGGTGCAGCGGCGATCAGCGGAGCGACAAACGCGAACCCGAGCGTTTGGTCGTCGGTGCCGTCGAAAAATGAATTGTCGTAAACCAATCGAGGATTCATTTTCAAAAAACCGGATAGAGAAACTTCTTGTAGCTATCGACTTCCCAGCCCGCGGGCTTGTCTTCGGGCGTAGCGTCGAAATATTTCATTTCGCCTTCATGCAGGACCGCGTTATAGACGTGGTTAAATGCCCGCTGACCTGGCCGCTGCTTTATCACAACGAAGTAAGGCTTGTATCCGAGGATCGCCGCACATGACGCGAAGAAAAGCGATTTCACTCCGCAATCGCCTTCCGGTTCGTTTGGATTAAGCGCATAAAGCGTTGACCAAATATCGCTTACCCGTTCGACATTAAAAGGATCGCGTCGATAGGTGATCAGATCGCGTGTGAACCGAAAGATCGCGTCGAGCTCGCCTTCGGAATCATGGCCGCGAACATCGCCAACGATCTCCCGTAAAACGAAAATTCTAAGATCAGGTTCGAGCCGATCTTCGCGGACCACCCGTGCCATCTCTGCAAGCGTTTGCAGATTGCCTTGTTCACCATCGAGCAATGGTTGATTCAAATATCGGATCTTCTCTTTTCCATCTCTGAAAATTTGCAAAACCCGTCTCATAGTTCGCGGCGGCCAATTGTTGAGTTACTTGCAGATTTTCAAACTCTACCGATCGATCAGAAGAAGAGGAGCGGCCGCCGCAGTTGATTTGGTAACACGGCAAAATCAACGTGTCAATAGAAAAACTAATAAGAGATTGACAAGAAAAGTAGAAATGCTTATATTCTGACGTCGAGTTGACGGTGAGATCGACGACAAGTTGACGGTAGGAATGACGGAACGATGCCACGAAGAAAAAATAATCCCGACACGGAAACGATTGACGCAATTCCCGAGCTGGACGACGACGAACAGATCGTAGTCGAGAATTCGAACCGGCGAACGATCCGCAAGGAACGCGTTCCGCAACTGGCCGCGGAAACCATTATCGACGTCGAAGATGAGGACCAGGACGAATTCGCGGACCGGCAACGGTTTTCCGAAACCAGCCTCGCCGCGTTGGAATTCAGCGATGATCTCGAATTCGAAAATCAGTTTTGCAACGTGACCGTCCGGCGGA
>JAKOSS010000266.1 GCA_029777145.1 Acidobacteriota bacterium
CCTCGGCGGAGTCTACCGGATATTCGGTAACGTCGATCTCTACCTCAACCTCTCGTACACCTATTTCGGCGCGCCCGGCGGCACGACGCCCGGCGGGGAATGCACCGGATTCTGCAATCTCTACTCCGGCAACGCGATCGTCAACGCCGCAACCGCATCGCATTTCAACGACGACATTTACGCGACCGGATACAGCAACGTCGCCATTTCAAACAATCACATCGGGACGAACCGCACCGGGTCGGATCCGCTCTCCAACTATTCCGGCATCGTGACCGGCGGAATGTTCGGCGATCTTTACATCGGCGGCGTCGGCGACGACAACGGGTCCGAAATTTCGCTCGGAAACCTGATCTCGGGCCAGAAGTTCACCGGGTTGTCAGTAACCGGCGGATTCGCGAACGGCAATTGCCCGGGCAATGCCACGGGACTTCTGGTTCAGGGGAACAAGATCGGCACCGACGTGACCGGAGCAAACGCCATCCCGAACGGCGGCGGCGACAACGGCAACGGGATCACGGTCGCCGCCCAGGTGTATCGCGGCTTTGCCGATACCGGATCGTTCGGCGGCGACGATCCGCTGGCGAGAAACATCATTTCGGGGAACGTCTCGGACGGATTGCTTGTCAGCGACGCCTGTTTCCAGAACTATCCCGTCAGCCTCCCGGTGACGAACAACCTGATCGGTGCAAGTTCGTCATCCACACCGCTCGGCAACGGGGGCGTCGGCATCAAGGTGGCGGCGAGTTTCCTTGCCATTGGCGGGAACGAGATCGGCTTCAACGGCGCCGGGAACCCGACGGCGCAGGCCGGCGTCCAGGTCACGAAAACCGGCGGCACCGCGGCGATCGGCGTCAGCATCCGGAACAATTCGATCCACGACAACAACGGTCTCGGCATCGACCTCGGCGGATTCAGGTACGAACCGCCCGACCGCGTCACCGACAATGACATTTGCGGCAACGATGCTGATTTGGGACCAAATCTCTTGCAGAATTTTCCCGAATTGATGGCCCCGGTTTTCAATGCCGACGGTACGGTCACGGTCGAAGGTGTGATCCACACATCCGGTCATCAAAATTTCATGATAGATTTCTATGCCAATTCAAGCGGCGACACGACCGGCTACGGGGAAGGACAGATACCGATCGGGTCGGTCAATGTCACCACTGACGGCAACGGATTCGCATCATTCACATTCACATCGGCCGCAACGGTTTCATCCGCTTCGGCAATCTCGGCTACCGCAACAGACGACTACGGCGATACCTCGGAATTCTCATGCAACGCCGGCGCGGCCTGCAGCGCGCTGAATCAATATCGCGATCTCAAGGAATACCTGGCATCTCCGCACGATGCATGTCCCGCGGCCCTGATCGTTAACGTCGAAACGGACGAACCCGACGAAAATCCGAATGACGGCGTGTGCGACATCGATACGAACACGAGCGGACTCCAGTGCAGTTTGCGGGCCGCACTTCAAGTAGTCACGCGGCCGGGTTACGTTGGGACGCGTACGATCAACTTCGACATTCCCGGACCGCGGCCCCGCAGCATTCTCCCTTCGAGTCCGCTTCCGCAGATAACTACGATGGTCACCATCGATGGGACGTCGCAACCCGGCTACAACTCCGGAAACGGTCCGTACATCGAGGTCAACGGGATCAACACGGGCGCGACCGACGGCTTTGTGTTCGGACCGGGCAGCGACGGCTCGCGCGTTCAGGGACTGGCGATCAACCGATTCCTGAACGCCGGTGTCAAACTCAACAGCAATCAGAATGTGGTTGTCGGCTGTTATTTGGGCGTGCTCGCAGACGGCATCTCCGCCGACCCGAATTTGAGGCAAACAACGGGTGTAAGTGTTGCAGGGCGCGGGAATCGTATCGGTGGGACGACTTCTGATGAAAGAAATATATTGTCGTTAAATCGAACGAACGAGGTTTTGATCGATGGCGCGAACGCGGTCGACAACACGGTCATCGGCAATTACATCGGCCTCTTAGCCAATGAGAGCTTGAGCGGCGGTGAAATTGGAGTTCAGATTTCGAACGGCGCGACCGGGAATCATATCGGCGGGGACACGACCGAAAGGAGGAATTTCATCGCGGGGCAATCAACCGGAATCCTGATCGGCCGGTCGAATGCCAACTTTGTTGTCCACAATATCATCGAGCGCGGCGTCATCGGGATACGGATCCAATCGTCTTCGGACAATGTTGTGGGTGGTAACGACGATGGCTTCTTCAATTTTTCCGGAAACTCCATCTACCAAAATTCGGATGCAGGAATCTTGATCGCAAACCTCGCGGGGGACAACGACCCGAACCTCACCCGAAACAACAAGATCATGCAGAACTACATAGGAAATCTGGAAGGTGCTCCCGCCCAGTCTCCGCAGAAAGTTGGGGTCGCGGTGGGTCTCGCAACCGGCAATTTCATCGGGGGCGGGAAGTTTGTCAATCTGATCAGCGGCAACACTGAAGCGGGCGTGAAGCTTCTGGCGGAGGCGGTTGATACGGAAGTCCGTGGCAATTACATCGGGATCAACCGAAACGGCGACGGAGCGTTTCCAAACGATATCGGCGTCGAGATCAATGGAAATAGGAATCGGGTCTGGGGCAACCTCATATCCGGCAACTCGTCGGTCGGAGTGTTCTTGCGCAAGCAGGATGCCTCGTCGGAGTCACCGCAAGAGAATCGGGTGTACTTAAATCGGATCGGACTTGACCGAACCGGCAATCTGGCGATCCCGAATACAGGCATCGGTGTCATCGTTGACGGTCCGAACAATCATATTGGCGAGGCGAGCGGTCGAAATTGGATTGCGGGAAATTCGAGTTTCGGTATCCTTGTCCTCCAGGACGGGAACGAAATCCGGCATAACTTGGTTGGAACGAACCAAACCGGGAACGCGCCGCTTGGGAATATCGTTGGCTTAGTCGTCGAAGGAGCCTCCAACACGACGATCTATGGCAACCTCGTTTCGGGGAACCGTTTGGGAGGAATCGTCGTCCGCTCGACGACGGAACATGCGTCCTTGTGTACCAACAACATCATTCGCGGGAATCGGGTCGGAACCGACATTTCGGGTTTCTCCGCTATTCCCAACGGCGCGGTCAGTGCGGACGGAAAGTACCGCAGCGCCGGTATTCAAATCAGGCCCGGCGCGGTCAACACCATGATCGGCGGGATCGGCCCGGAAAGGAACATCGTTTCCGGCAACAATGGTCCCGGGATCACCGTCGGTCGCGCCCAGGACAGCCCGTCAGGGATCGCCGATCCGACGGGCACCCGGATTCAGGGCAATTACATCGGCACCGATTTGCTTGGCAGCGGCGCGCTCGGCAATCGGTCGAGCGGCGTATTCATCGAAGAAGCGAACGATACGCTGGTCGGCGGCTTCGGCGGTGAGATTCCGGACGCGCGCAACATAATTTCGGCAAACGTTCTTTCCGGGGTCGATATGGCGGGCGACGGAACCAGTAACAATCGGGTTTCCGGAAACTACATTGGCACAACGGTCGATGGTGAAGGCAGCCTTGGAAACGAATTCCTTGGAGTTGCCATTCATAACGGCGCACACCACAACATCATCGGCGGAAAGGAGCCGAATGCCGGCAACAAGATCGCTTTCAACGTCAAGGCCGGAATCAAAGTGTTTGACAATGCCGGCGTCTCCAATATGCTTGACCCGAATTCGATCTTCGAAAACGGGCTTCGCGGCATTAGTCTTGGTTGCGCGGGCGATTTTCCCGATGGCGATGAAGCCGAGGATTTGGACGATTGTGGTCTTGATCCATTGCCAAACGACCCTGACGACGAAGATACGGGCGGAAACAACCGCCAAAACTACCCGGAGATCACGGGAGTGACTGTCGACGGAAACGGCGACCTGATCGTTTCGTACTTCGTCGACTCGCTGCCCGGGAACTCAAACTACGGCGATGACGGCATTTACGTCGAATTCTTCAAGGCTGACGCAACGGGTCAGGGACAGGATTTTCTCGGGAGCGATCAATACACTGAATCCGATCACGACGCGTTTGCCCGGTCGCGGCAAAAGAGACGCGGTTCGGATCTGATCACTTCGGCAGGGACGAAAATCGTTAATCTCGGCAACGCGGCGTTGCTGAATTATCAGCCCGGCGACCCGGTGACCGCGACCGCGACCGACGCCGACGGCAATACTTCGGAATTCTTCCCGCCGTTGGCGCCGACCGCCGCAAACGTCTTCATTTCCGGTCGCGTCATGACGTCGGCAGGAGAGCCGATCCGGGAGGCGCGCCTGACGCTGACCGCGCTTGACGGAGCGTTGCGAACGGTACTCACCAATCAGCTCGGACGCTACCGGTTCGACGAAGTCGAGGTCGGCCGTACATATGTCCTGACAGTCGGGTCGAAGCGATACACTTTCGCGAATTCGACGCGATTGATCGAACTCAACGATGCCGTCACGGATGCGGATTTCACGGCATCGCCTTAAATGCTGAGTCGGGTTCGGAGTTCCAATTCGCGCGAGTTCATCTCGCCGTTGTCGGTTTCGTGGTCGTAGCCGCACAGGTGAAGGATGCCGTGGAGGATGAGCTGTTTGACCTCTTCTTCGAGCGTCAAGCCGTTCTCGGCAGCCTGGCGCGCGGCCTGTTCGAGCGAAATGACGATATCGCCGAGGTTGTCGCTTCGGTCATCGAATTCGTCGGGTTCGAAAGGGAACGAAAGGACGTCGGTTGTTGAATCCTTTCCGCGGAATTCACGGTTCAACTCGCGCATTTTTCTGTCCGAGACGAACGCGATCGCCGCCGAGCGTCCTTCGGCTTCATCGACCGTCTCGAACAGTTTGTTTAGAAAATCGTCGAAATCCGCGGGCCGGATCTTTA